>JAAYSY010000051.1 GCA_012518235.1 Bacteroidales bacterium | reverse complement strand
TTTTATTTCACTGTAGTGTTCTTTTGAATCGCTTTTCTTCAATAAAAGAATAGTTTGTATCCTTTCTTGAACATAGTTTTTCCTGTATTCTGCCTCGAATTATACAATTTTGTATCATTCTAAATAAAATACCATGAAAGAACATACAGAGTATTTAGAGTCTGTTAGAAAAACACAAACTTCAGGTTATTACAAATTACCACATCTTTTTCAAATAGTTCAGAGTATTCACTTTGAGTTTAAAACTGTGTACCCTTCGCTTAGCTCTAACTGTATTCTAAAAAAGCACACAAATGAATCATCTCAAAGAAAAGTTTGACCAGATAGTCTCTTTAGACTTTAAGTGTTAGTTGTGGTTAAAAGCATGTTTGCTAATAATAAATATAGAATATGAGAAATTTACCTTTAAAATCAAAATTGTATTATGAAGATGAAAAGTAACACAAGAAGTTGCTGTCAGTACATTCAGTGGATGATGCTGGCTTTTATTGCTCTTTGCATTACAAGTTGTAAAGATGATGATGATGCAAGTATATCGGTATTTGATCCGTCAAAACCGGTAGTAATATCAGACTTTACACCTAAAGAGGGAGGAGCATATCAAAAAATAGTTATTTATGGTGATAACTTTGGATCAGACCCTTCCTTAGTGAAAGTTAGTATAGGTGGTAAAGAAGCTACTATTATTAACGTAAAGGGATCATCACTTTATTGTTTTGTTCCATCGGGAGCATTTTCTGGTGAAATAGAGGTTTCTGTTGGAGAAGATGAAAATGTACAACATGCCGTTGCTGAGACCGCTTTTGCATATCAAAAGAAAATGGTTGTTGGAACTTTATGTGGTTATCGTAATAATAACGATGATCAAGGCTGGAAGGATGGCCCTTTTGAAACCTGTGCAGGATTTAGAAATGATGGCTTTCTGAGATTTGACCCATTAAATCCACATCATCTATATATAAGTTATGACGGAAAGAAAGAAATACAGTTAGTTGATTTGAAGAAGCGTATGTTGTCTTCACCTATGAACAACTCGTCTCTTCCTACTCACCGTCTACGTAATATAGACTTTACTATAGATTCGAAGTACATGATTGTCTCTGTTGACTATGATGGACAACAAGAGAGAAGTCCTAGTGTATACCTTGTTGAACGAAATGCAAATGGAGTTTTTGACAGTGAAAGTAACACTCAAGAATTAGCGGCTTATAAGCAATGTAATGGTGCTTTTATCCATCCTAAAAATGGAGAGTTATATTTCAATAGTTATGATAAAGGTCAACTGTTCCGTTTGGATATGAACGATTATTTTGAAGCGATTGAAAATAATGGAACTTGGGACCCCAAGGTGGTGTCAAATGATAAGTTTGAGTTGTTATATACTGTTGCTGATCCAGGTTGGGAATATAGAATTTATATTCACCCTGAAGGTGACTATGCCTATATCGTAGTGCGCAATCAACATTATATTTTACGTACAGATTATGATAAAGCTAATAAGCGTTTTGTGTTCCCTTATGTTGTTGCTGGTGCTAGAGGTAAAGCAGGATGGGAAGATGCTGTTGGTACTGATGCTCGATTAGACACACCTGATCAGGGAGTTTTTGTAATAAATGAAGAGTATGTAAAAGAGGGTAGAGTTGATCATTATGACTTCTACTTTACTGATAAAGGAGGCCACTGTGTTCGTTTGATGACACCTGAGGGAATTGTAAAGACCTATGCAGGACGTGGTAATAGTACTTCTGTAACCGATAATAATGTCTGGGGAAATGAAGATGGAGAGTTACGCGAAGTAGCTCGTTTTCGTGATCCCACAGGCTTTACGTATAACCCTGTGACTAATGCTTTTTACATATTGGATACTGTAGGACGAAAAATACGTACTATTTCAATGGAGCAGGAAGAATCAGATAATTAATTTATGATAAACACAATAGTATGAAGAATTTTATAATAACACTCCTGATGTTGGTTGGATTCTCTACTGCCGTTTGTGCACAAGAGAGTATTACTGTAACAGGTACTGTCACAGATACAAAGGGAGAGCCAATGATTGGTGTTAATATTACTGTAAAAGATGTGCCTGGTTTAGGAACTATAACTGATATAGATGGGCAATATCGTATTAAAATGGATGCTTATAATAGGTTGATATTTACCTATATAGGTTTTGAGAGTGTTGAGGTGCAAGTTAAAGATCAACGTGTTGTTGATGTGGAAATGGTGGAGGCTGAGGCTAGTGTATTAGATGAGCTTGTAGTTACAGGTATGGGAGCTCAAAAGAAGATTACAGTAACTGGAGCTGTCACAAATGTAGATGTTGGAAGTTTGAAACGTTATTCTTCTTCTAATCTATCAAATACGTTAGCGGGTAATGTTCCAGGTATCATAGCACGTCAAACTTCTGGTCAACCTGGAAAAAACACTTCTGAGTTCTGGATTCGTGGAATATCTACTTTTGGTGCTAGTAATAGTGCCTATATATTAGTGGATGGTTTTGAACGTAATAATTTAGACGAAATAAACATTGAAGATATTGCATCTTTTACTGTGTTAAAGGATGCCTCGGCTACAGCTATTTATGGTTCAAAAGGAGCCAATGGTGTTGTTTTAATTACAACAAAACATGGTAAGGCTGGTAAGGTTAATATTGACGCTAAGGTGGAAACTTCTTATAATACAAGAACAATGACACCTAAATTTGTCGATGGAATGACTTATGCTAATCTTATAAATGAGGCTAATGTAACTCGAAATAGAGGACTGGTATATCAACCTGAAGAGTTGGATATTATGCGTATGGGGTTAGATCCCGATTTATATCCTAATGTGGATTGGTCTGATGAAATATTAAAAGATGGTGCATGGAGTTATCGTGCTAATCTAAATCTTAATGGTGGGGGTACTACGTCTCGTTATTATGTGTCAGCAAGTTATGTGGAAGATCAAGGAATGTATAAAACTGATAAAACACTTAAAAAAGATTATGATACTAATGCTAATTATAAACGTTGGAATTATCGTTTAAATACAGATTTAGATATTACAAAAACAACGTTATTGAAAGTAGGAGTTTCAGGCTCTTTGACTAAGAGAAATAGTCCAGGTTTAGGTGACAATGACTTGTGGAGCTCTCTTTTTGGTTATAATGCGATAAGCTCTCCTGTAATGTACTCAGATGGAAAAACACCTATATCACATCGTAGTGAACAGAATATGAATCCATGGGTTTTTGCAACACAAACAGGTTATAACGAAGAGTGGAGTAATAACATTCAGACCAATGTTACATTGGAGCAGAATTTTGACTTTATAACTAAAGGTTTGCGTTTTATTGGGCGATTTGGTTATGATACAAATAATGGAAATTACATTAGACGTCTTTGCCAACCAGACCTATATAAAGCAAATGGCCGAAAACAAGAAACAGGTGAGATCATTTACGATAAAATGTATAGTGCAAAAGACATGTATGTTATTAGTGGAGGAAATGGAGATCGTCGTGAATTTTTAGATTTACTTTTAAGTTGGAGTCGTTCTTTTACAGGTCATAATGTGGGGGCAACAGTTCGATATACACAAGATAGTAAGAAGCAAACAGTTGAAGTTGGTGATGATATAAAGAATACTGTAGCTCGTAGAAATCAAGGATTAGCGGGTCAATTTACTTATAATTGGAATTACAGATATTTTGCTGATTTTAATTTTGGTTATAACGGATCTGAGAATTTTGCAGTGGGACATCAGTTTGGATTCTTTCCAGCATTTTCATTTGCTTGGAATGTTGCTGAAGAGTCATTGATAAAAAACAACTTACCCTGGTTGAATATGTTTAAGATACGTTATTCGCATGGTAAAGTAGGTAATGATAATATGTCTGAACGATTTCCTTATTTATATTCTATTGGATGGGTTGATTCAAATGTGTATAATTGGGGTACAATATCTTATCCAAGAGAGTTTCATGGATTACACTACACACAAGTAGCTTCACCTAATATTACATGGGAAATTGCTGTAAAAGATGATATTGGTGTGGACTTCTCATTGTTTAATGACAAGCTTTCAGCTACAATAGATTATTTCAGCGAAAAACGTACTGGTATATATATGACTCGTCACTTCTTACCCTCTATAACAGGACTAGAAAGTGCGCCACGTGCAAATGTAGGTGAAGTTCGCTCTAGAGGTTTTGATGGAAACTTCTCCTTAAGAGAGAAGGTAGGTAGTGTAGATATTACTTTCCGTGGGAATATGACCTACAGTAAAAATGAAGTTCTAGAGAAAGATGAGGAGAACAAAGTCTATCCTTATCAATACGAGCAAGGATACCGTGTAGACCAAGAAAAAGGATGGGTTGCATTGGGGTTATTCAAGGATTATGATGACATACGTAAAAGTCCAAAACAAAACTGGACTAATGTACAACCTGGAGATATAAAATATAAAGATATAAATGGTGATGGTGTGATTGATGATAGCGATCAAGTAGCTATTGGTGCCACAAGACGTCCGAACTTAATTTATGGTCTTGGAGCTTCTATTGCTTGGAATGGATTTGATTTTAATCTTCATTTTCAAGGTTCAGGAAAATCCACTTTTTGTATAGATGGAAAAACAGTCAGAGCATTTAGTGAGGGTGATTGGGGGAATATTCTTACTGATTTAGTAAGCGATCGCTGGGTAGATAGTGAAACTGCTGTAAAATTAGGCCTTCCATCGAATGAAAATCCTAATGCCTCATATCCACGTTTAAGTTATGGAGAAAACGCTAATAATTTTAGAAATTCAACATTCTGGATGCGCAATGGTCGTTATTTCCGTTTGAAAAACTTAGATGTAGGATATACTTTACCTAAAGCTTTTGTGAATAAAATGCACTTAGGAAATATACGTATCTTTATGACAGGAACAAATTTATTGACTTGGTCGAACTTTAAATTATGGGACCCAGAAATGGGTAGTACGAATGGAGAGCAATATCCATTGACTAAATCAATAACTATGGGATTAACGGTTAACTTATAAAACTTAAAACTATGATAAAGAAACTTTTTATATTATTATTGATGGTTGTGGGCATAGCATTAATATCTTCTTGCTCCGACTATTTAGATTCTGATAAGTATTTTAAAGATCGGACAACTCTAGAGTCTGTATTTACAAATAAGCAACGTGTTGAGGAATGGTTAGCGTATGCATACACTTTTCTTAGAGATGATAATGCTGAAGTAGTTAGTAAAGATCCAGGAACTAATCCTTTTTGTTTTGCTGACGATATCTATTACGGTGACCGAGATAACACTTATGATCCAACAAAAAATGAGCTATCTTATAATAAATTTAAGTTAGGTGAATATGATGAAAATAGCTGGAATGACTCATGGGAAAGATGTTATAAAGGCATAAACCAAGCATCTATTTTTATTCATAATATTGATATGAATAAAGAAATGACACCTGATGAGATTCTTGATTATAAAGGACAAGCTCGTTTTGTTCGTGCTTATTATTATTGGTTATTATTGCGTAGGTACGGTCCTGTTCCAATTATACCTGATGAAGGTATTGATTATACTGAAAGCTATGATAAAATAGCTATACCTCGTAGTTCTTACGAAGAGGTAGCTGAGTTTATTAGTAGTGAGATGATACAAGCAGCTAAAGAGTTACAGTATTATAGACGTATGGATGATGAGAACGTAGCTCGTCCTACTAAAGGGTCTGCTTTAGCTACTAGAGCGTATGCTTTAATTTTTGCAGCTAGTCCACTAGCAAATGGAAATGATGATGAGTTTGCTCAAAAAATGGTTGATGACAAAGGACGTCGTCTTCTATCTCAAGAATATAGTGAGGAGAAATGGGCAAAAGCAGCAGCAGCTTGTAGGGATTTAATAGAAACTCAACAATATGATTTGTACCATGTTTCTAAATCAACATCTAATAATGGACCTCATGATCGTCCCACTTTGACACCTCCAGCACCTATAGAAGGTCCAGACTTTTCAAAAAAGAATTGGCCAGAAGGTTGGGCTAATATTGACCCATTAAAATCGTATAGAAACATTTTTGATGGTACAGCCTCTGCTGCTAGTAATTCTGAAATTTTGTTTACAAGATCAAGTAGAAATACGAGTCATGACGATTTAAATATTTCTGGCATGGTATTACATCAAATGCCAAAAGAGGATGGTGGATGGAATACACATGGTATGACACAAAAAATGGTGGATGCATATTATATGGCTGATGGAACTAACTGTCAAGGAATGAATGATATGTATGCTAATGTACCAGGATATGAAGGTCGTGTAGATACTCGTAAGCGCGAAAATGATTTTACAACAGTAGCAGATCTTAAAGATAATAAATATCCTGAATTGGGTGGAATGTATGAAGAAGGGAAACCTGATGACCAACAAAAACCAGGAGTGGGTGTGTCATTACAATACGTAAATCGCGAGCCTCGTTTTTATGCTTCGGTTGCTTATAATGGTTCTATGTGGTATTATCTGAATGATCCACAAGAGTCACATCGTAACAGGCAAGTGTTTTACTATCGTGGAACAGGTGATGGGTATATGAACAATGCTTATCATTTGCGTACAGGAATTGGGATTAAAAAATTTGTAAAACCAACAGATTATCCTCGTAACTATACAGAAAAGCCAGAACCAGCTATTCGCTATGCAGATATCTTGTTGTTATATGCTGAGGCTTTGAATGAGTTAACAGATGGAGCATCTTATGACATAGCATCTTGGGATGAGTCTACAACATATAGTATTAGCCGTACTAAAGAAGATATGCAGAAAGGAATACACCCCGTTCGTATTCGTGCTGGATTACCTGATTATTCATCTGCAACTTATGCTGATCAAGATCTTATGCGTACAGCTATAAAGCGTGAGCGCATGATTGAGTTAATGGGTGAAGGTAAACGTTATTTCGATTTGCGCCGTTGGAAAGATACTTCTGTAGAAGAAACAGTGCTGACTTATGGGTGTAATGTAATTATGGATTCAAGCAATAGAGATAAATTCCATACTCCTGTAGCAACTTTTGATCTTCCTACAGCATTTGCTCCTAAAATGTATTTCTGGCCTATAAAACATAGTGAGTTGAAGCATAATGTTCGTTTGACACAAACTCCAGGTTGGACTGATTACGATTGATTTAAATAAAACAAATGAAGAATATGAAAAAAATATACATTTTAACTGTGTTGTTCATGGCTATGTTATTTGCGTCATCATGTAATGATGAATGGAAAGATGAACAGTATGATCAATATATTGGTTTTCGTTCACCTTTAAATGATCAAGGTGTAACAGAGGTTTATGTACCCTATACAAGAAAAAATATGGATGGAGAATATGCTTTTAAAGGTGAAGGGTTTTCCAATTATGAGTTGCCTGTTATAGTAAGTGGCTCTTTAACTAATCAGAGAAATATAACAGTGCATATTGCCCACGATGCTGACACTTTAAATACCTTGAATGCATCACGTTTTATGAGCCGAACAGATCTTTATTATGAAGATATGATGAGTGATGGGTATAATTATGTCACTTTTCCAGAAACGATGGAAATTAGCTCAAAAAAAGATGTAGGCTTGTTAAATATTAGTTTTGACTTTAATAATATTGATATGTCTGAAAAATGGGTGTTGCCATTAACTATAGTGGATAACCCAGCATATGAGTATCAAGCAAATCCTAGGAAAAATTATGCAAAAGCTATATTGAGAATATATCCTTTCAATGATTACTCTGGGGTTTATTCTGGAACTTTACTGAATAACTATTTAGCTTCTGATAGTGATGATCCTAATAAGGCTGAGGAGGAGGAACAGAAAAATGGTTCAATAACTAAGAATGCGATAAAGGGGTATGTTGTAAATGAAAATACTATTTTCTTTTATGCAGGAAATATCGATGAAGATAGAACAGATCGTAAGAAATATAAAGTGTACGCAAAGTTTGATGAAGGAGAAAGTGGTATGGTTACTTTATCGGGAGATACAAGTGAAGATGGAATGAATTTTGAATTATATCCTGGTAAACAAGCGTCGTTTAGGATTGTTGAAGAGATGGATGCTACACGTCCATATTTAAAGCATCGTTATGTTATAATAAATAATATAGATTATTATTATTCAGA
>JAAYSY010000287.1 GCA_012518235.1 Bacteroidales bacterium | reverse complement strand
AGGTTTTGTCGGACAATGAGGAAAAGTTGAAAGAAAAAGAGGTTATTTTCTTCAATATGGGAGAGGTGCAAAAGATGGAGAATGTTCGAAAAGAGATTCTTGCATATCCTTTAATGCAAGCTTTAGGTATAAAGGCTGATGATCTAAAAGAGTAGAAAGATGTCAGTAATGGATTTTCGCTTAAAGGTTTTTTTAAGTGTTGCTCAAAATCAAAGTTTTACTAAAGCATCACAAGAGCTTTTTATAACACAACCTGCAATATCAAAACACATACAAGAGTTAGAATCTGCCTATCAAACACGCTTATTTAATAGGGGAGGTAAGGCTGTGACTTTAACTTCTGCGGGTAAGACACTACATCGTTATGCTGTTGATATAGCTTCTCTTTATAAAAAGGCTGAATTTGAAATGGGGTTGCTTCATGAGGAACTCGTAGGGGAATTAAGATTAGGTGCTAGTACTACAATAGCCCAATATATTTTACCTCCTATATTGGCTCGATTTATTAATCAGTTCCCGACGGTAAAATTGTCTTTAATTAGTGGAAACTCTTATGATATAGAAAATCTATTAAAAGAAAAACAGATTGATTTAGGTTTAATTGAAGGCTCTCATCGATCTGCTGAGTTTAAGTATACCCCTTTTATGAAAGATGAATTAGTTGCTGTAAAAAGCACTGAAAACGAGGGGTTAGGTAAGGATATCCTTTCATTAGAGGAGTTTCAAACAACCCCTTTAGTCTTGCGAGAAAGGGGTTCAGGAACTTTAGAGGTATTAGAACAAGCCTTGAACAAGTATCAAATTAAGTTATCCGACTTGAATGTGTTGATGCATTTAGGCAGTACAGAGAGTATTAAATTGTTTTTGAAAGAGACCGATGCTATAGCGGTTGTTTCCGTACGATCTATATATAAAGAGTTGTATGCAGGTAATTTTCAGGTAATCGATATCGAGAACTTACTTATGAATCGTGATTTTTGTTTTGTGTTGCCTCATGGTGAAGAAGATGGGTTACCTAAAAAATTTATGGGATACGTATTGCATAACGAAAAGTTATAGGGTATAAAAATAAACAATTAGTGTTATTGGTAGTACTAGTTTATCTTTGTGGTGATAAAAATAAATAAAACAAAGATGAATAAAGTATTAGCCGCATTAAAACAAAATAGAAAGCCTATCTATTGGAGTATTTCTGTTTTGTTGTTGATTTTCTTACTTCTTGATTATATTCCTAGTCTATCCGCTTACGCAGGTTGGGTAACACCCCCTGTAGCTCTTTTCTTAGGATTAGTTTATGCTCTATTATGTGGACAGGCTTATCCTAAGTTTAATAAGAAAGTATCTAAGTATCTATTACAATATGCTGTTGTTGGGTTAGGATTTGGTATGAATCTACACGAGTCATTAGCTTCAGGTAAAGAAGGTATGACGTTTACTATTGCTTCGGTTGTTGGTACACTTCTTCTGGGTACCTTTATAGGTTATAAATTATTGAAGGTAGATTGGAGCACCTCCTATTTAATTAGTTCGGGTACTGCTATTTGTGGAGGAAGTGCTATAGCTGCCGTAGCACCTGTAATTAAAGCGGATGAAAGTGCCATTTCTATCTCTTTAGGTACAGTGTTTATATTGAATGCTGTAGCTCTTTTTGTTTTTCCAGCTATTGGACATTGGTTAGATTTGTCTCAACATCAATTTGGTACATGGGCTGCAATTGCCATACACGATACGAGTTCGGTAGTTGGTGCGGGAGCAGCATATGGTGAAGAAGCTTTAGAGATAGCTACAACTATAAAGTTAACACGTGCATTGTGGATTATTCCTGTTGCTATTTTTACCTCACTGATTGCTCGTAAGGGAAATCATAAAATAACTATTCCTTGGTTTATTGTTTTTTTTATTGCTGCTATGTTATTGAATACGTTTGTATTGAATGATATACCTCAAGTAGGCACTGCAATTAATGGATTAGCTCGTAAAGCTTTAATATTCACCTTGTTTTTTATTGGAGCTTCTCTTTCAGTAGATGTGTTGAAGAGTGTAGGTTTTAAGCCTATGTTACAAGGTATTAGTTTGTGGATTATAATAAGTGTTATTAGCTTAATTTATGTTTGTGTTTTTTAAATTTTAGAAAAGCATAATGTTGTTTTGATTCAATCAAAAAACGGAGAGGATGAATTAAAATACCTCTCCGTTTTTACATTATTACTGTATTGAATGATTTATCTACTAGACAATAAGACAATAAGACAATAAGACAATAAGACAATAAGACAATAAGACAATAAGAACGATAAGACGAGAACTTATTTTTCTTCTTGCTTCTTTATCGCCTCAAAGATTAAACCCTCTATTTCTTCGGCTAACTCAGGATTATCAGCGATGCACTGTTTAGCTGCATCACGACCTTGTCCTAGACGAGTATCTTTGTAGCTATACCATGATCCACTTTTTGTAATTACCTCTAAGTCAGAACCTAAGTCTACAATTTCTCCATCTTTACTAATCCCTTTACCATACATAATATCAAATTCAGCTTTTCGGAAAGGAGGAGCCACTTTATTTTTGACTATGCGTACTCGAGTTTGATTACCTAGTACATTTTCACCGTCTTTAATTTGTTGACCTCTTCGAATATCGATACGTACCGATGAGTAGAATTTTAAAGCATTTCCACCTGTAGTAACTTCAGGACTTCCAAACATGACTCCAATTTTCTCACGTAATTGATTAATGAAGATACAAGTAGTTTTAGTTTTACTTACTGCAGAAGTCAGTTTACGTAAAGCTTGAGACATAAGTCTTGCTTGTAAACCCACTCTGTTATCTCCCATTTCCCCTTCAATTTCAGCTTTAGGAGTTAAAGCCGCAACAGAGTCAATAACAATGATATCTATTGCAGAAGAGCGAATGAGTTGTTCTGTAATTTCTAAAGCTTGTTCACCATTATCAGGTTGAGAAATCAGCAAGTTATCAATATCTACTCCAAGGTTTGCTGCATAAAAACGATCGAAAGCATGTTCCGCATCAATAAAAGCTGCAATACCTCCTGCTTTTTGTGCTTCAGCAATCGCATGAATGGCTAAAGTGGTTTTGCCCGATGACTCAGGACCATAAATTTCAATAACTCGACCTCTAGGGTATCCTCCTACACCTAAAGCCACATCTAAGGCAATAGAACCTGTAGGAATAACCTCTATTTCCTCTTCAATGTGATCATCGCCCATTTTCATAATAGAGCCTTTCCCAAAATTCTTTTCTATTTTATCCATCGCAACTTGAAGCGCTTTGAGCCTTTCTGTTGAGACTGATTGATCTTTTGTTTCCTCTTTTTTTGCCATTTTTTATTTTAATATTTGAGCTGTATGCTCTTTTGTTTTTACTTCTTTAGGACCTATCACTCGTTCTATTACTCCTTCTTCATTGATAATAAAAGTAGTGCGAAAGACTCCCATGTAAGTACGTCCAAAATTCTTTTTTTCTCCCCAAACACCAAATTGCTGAACTAGTTTTTTCTCACTATCTGCAATCAGTGTAAACGGAAGATTGTTTTTATCAATAAAGCGTTGATGCGATTTTTCATCATCAATACTTACGCCAATAACCTCATAACCTTCTTTTTGAAGACTCGTATAGTTATCTCTTAAATTACAAGCTTGAGCTGTACAACCTGGTGTATTATCTTTGGGGTAAAAGTATAGAACTACTTTTTTACCCTTATAACTACTTAAATATATTTCCTTTCCATTTTGATCTATTCCTAGATAATCTGGTGCTTTATCTCCGACTTTCATTTTATAGTTCTAAATCAATGTTGAATTTTTCATACCAAGGAAGCCCTTGTTCGTTTAGCAACTCCATAAAAGGATCAGGATTAAACTCTTCAACGTTAAATACTCCTGGTTTCTTCCATTTTCCTTGTAAGAATAACATAGCACCAATAGTAGCAGGTACACCTGTAGTGTAGCTTACCCCTTGCATACCTGTTTCTTTGTAGGCTGCTTGGTGGCTACAATTGTTGTATACATAGTATGTTTTCTCTTTGCCATCTTTTATTCCACGGATGCGACAACCAATGGATGTTTCACCTGTGTATTGTTCACCTAAATCTTGAGGATCAGGAAGAACAGCTTTTAAGAATTGTAAAGGAACTATTTCTTGTCCTTTATAATTGATGGGCTCAATGCTAGCCATACCAATGTTTTGAATAACACGTAGATGAGTTAAATACTCTTCACCAAAAGTCATCCAGAAACGAGCACGTTTAATAGTAGGAAAGTTTTTAACTAAAGACTCTAACTCCTCATGATATAGAAGATAAGATTCTTTAGGCCCAATATTAGGATAAGTAATGGGTTGGTGAATTTCTAAAGGCTTAGTTTTAATCCATTTTCCATTTTCATAATAACGCCCGTTTTGGGTAATTTCACGAATGTTTATTTCAGGATTAAAGTTTGTAGCAAACGCTCTTTTATGATCACCTGCATTACAATCTACTATATCTAAATAGTGAATTTCATCAAAATGATGTTTGTCTGCATAAGCAGTATAAACACCTGTTACACCAGGATCAAAACCACAACCAAGAATAGCCGTTAGTCCAGCTTCCTTAAAGCGGTCATGATATGCCCATTGCCAGCTGTATTCAAATTTAGCTTCGTCTCTAGGTTCATAGTTTGCTGTGTCTAAATAATTCACTCCACATGCTAAACAAGCATCCATAATAGTTAAATCCTGATAGGGGAGAGCCACATTAATAACAATATCTGGCTTAAATTCTTTAAATAAGGAAATTAATTCTTCTACTTTATCTGCATCTACTTTTGCAGTTTTTATATTGGGATTACCGACTGCTTTTACAATCTCATCACACTTTGATTTTGTGCGACTAGCAATCATGATATCTTCAAAAACATCTGAATTTTGTGCAACCTTATGTGCTACAACAGTACCCACACCACCTGCACCAATGATAAGAACTCTATTCATAGTTTGTTTAATTATTAATTTATATGTTTTTACTCTCTTTAGTTATAGCAAATATACATTATTATTTAATAGATTAGACTTTTCTGACCTACTTTCTAGAAACTATTAAAAGTAAGCTAATTGTGTTTTATTTAACATTTTTGTCTAATATTAATGCAGTAATTCTTATTTCTGAACATTTACAAAACAGATTTGTTACTAATTATACAAGAATAAAACAAAACATTTATGAACAAGAGAAAAAGTATTTTAATTGGATTATTCAGTTTATCAATTATACTAATTATGGGGTGCGGAACTGCAAAAAATGGATTATCCTTTTCTGAGCTGAATGGAGAGTGGAATATAATTGAATTGCAAGGTGATGTTGTTGTGCCTGCAGATAATCAACCTTATCCTTTTGTGGGATTTGATACCTCTACTGGACGTTTATATGGTAATAGTGGATGTAATAGAATGATGTCATCAGTAACTCCTGGAGGACAAGTTGGTGAGATTAACATTGGAAATGTAGCTGGTACTCGTATGGCTTGTAATAATATGGAGCTGGAACAAAAAGTGTTGAAGGCTATGCAAGAGGTGAAAAGATATAAAAAATTATCGGGTAACAACATTGCCTTATGTGATGCTAACAATGTATCTGTTATGATATTAGCTCCTAAAGAGGGAGGGGCGTCTCTTGCTTCATTAAATGGCGAATGGTTTATTACTACAGTTAATGATGAGGCTGTATCTTTTGATATGAGAAAACAACCTTTTATCTCTTTTGATGTTTCTAAAGAGCATGTACATGGTTATTCTGGATGTAACACATTCAACGGGGGATACAAAATAGATGAAAAAATCAGTAATTCACTTACTTTTCCTGCTTTGGCTTCCACTATGATGGCTTGTATGGATATGGAGCTAGAGGGTAAAATATTAAAAGCACTTGATGCTGTAACTACTTATAAGCAAACAGTAGAAGGGCTTGCATTGTTTAATGCTGAAGGAAATAGAGTGATGACGCTGTTAAAGAAAAAATAAGGGGTTTTTAGATTGTTTAAGGAGAAAGTAGGAAGTAGTCCACACGGAGTGCTTCCTATTTTTATTTATATAGTTTATTAAGTACTATAATATCTCTGTTTTAACGATTCCTCTTTATTTAATGTTATGTTTGTTTTTACATATAAACTTTTATCCAAATGAAAAATATAAAAATAGTTGAGGTTGTAGAATGTAAGTCTAACTATGTTAAGGTCATTAATTGTTTATTAACTCAGTTAACGCCAAATGCTTCTATTTTTACCAAGGATGACTTGAATGCTATCATATCATCCGATAGCTCTCATTTGTTTCTACTCTTTTATCATGAAAAAGTGGTTGGTATGTTGACTATTGGGCATTATAAATGTCCTACAGGCATAAAGTATTGGATTGAGGATGTTGTTGTAGATAAAGAATATAGGGGTAAACGACTTGGTTTTGCTTTATTAGAGCATGCTAAAGATTTTGTGAGTGCGCAGCAAAAAGGGGTTTTAATGTTAACCTCTAATCCCTCTCGCATTGCAGCAAATAATTTATATCAAAACATAGGATTTGAGCCAAGAGATACGAATGTATATCGTATGCTTTTTGAAGATGATGAATAGTCTTTATTTAAAATTGGTATTTGTTGTTGTTTAAAGCAATATGCAGATTTAAATTATACGTTTAAACAATATCATGTGTTGCATTTGTTTTCCATTCTCATAGATTGGAAAAGGATAATTTTCCAGAAAAAAGTTTGGACGAATATTGTAGGGTTGAAATCCATTCTTTAGGTAAAAGTTTATAGATTGACTACTTGTATCGCCTGTTCCAACAATTAACTCTTTATATAGATTCTCCGTTGCATATTGAATGCTGAAGTCAATCAACTGTTTTCCGTACCCTTTATTTTGCTCCTGATTATCAATAGCAATGTTTTTAATTTCAAGTACGGAAGACGATACCTGGTAAAGAGCTATAACACCTATTGGAATAGGATTAAGTTTCGTATAGGCATAAAAAAGCTTGGATTCATAAATGTACTTATCAATTGCTTCTTGAGTTTCATCAGCTAAAAGCAACAGCGAATAGGGGATAGCTTCGTTTGTTTTGTGAGGAACTATTAATAGTTTCATCTTTACTTATATGAATTATAGATCAAATATACAGTTAAAATTACTTTCTATTATGAACTATT
>JAAYSY010000286.1 GCA_012518235.1 Bacteroidales bacterium | reverse complement strand
GGATTTGGTATTGCTTCATTAAATGAAGAGGACTACACTTGGGTGTTATCTCGCTTAGCTATTGAAATACTTGAAATGCCCAAAGAGTATGAAAAATTCACCATTCAAACCTGGGTAGAGAACGTTTATAAGCTCTTTACTGATCGTAATTTTGTTATATTAAACCAAAATGGAAAAGAGGTGGGTTATGCACGATCAATTTGGGCTATGATTAATATGAAAGATCGAAAACCTGCTAACCTATTGGAACTTCATGGTGATGAAATAGAAAATTATATACTTAACAAATCGTGTCCTATTGATAAACCCTCACGTATTAAAGTAGAAGCAACGAATCCGACTGAAATCTTGACGGCAAAATATTGTGATATAGACATTAATGGACATGTAAATAGTATCCGTTACATAGAGCATATTTTGGATTTATTCCCAAAATCACTTTATGAATCAAAACGTATAAAGCGTTTTGAAATGGCATATGTGGCAGAAAGTTACTATGGAGATCAATTGTTTTTCTATCAAAATGAAATAGAAGACAATCATTACAACATTGAAATTAAAAAAGATAATCAAGATACCGTTTGCAGATCAAAGGTAATTTTCAAGTAGAATTTGGTTTTTAATTCGTATTATATATAAAGAATAACTTTAATTTAAAAAGAAACAAAAATGGCAAAAATGAATTTTGGAGGGGTAACAGAAAATGTAGTTACACGCGAAGAATTCCCTCTAGAGAAAGCACGTGAAGTATTAAAAGATGAAACTATTGCTATCATTGGGTATGGAGTTCAAGGACCTGGACAAGCTTTAAATTTAAGAGATAATGGATTTAACGTAATTGTTGGACAACGTAAAGGAAAAACCTGGGACAAAGCAGTTGCTGACGGATGGGTTCCTGGAGAAACTCTTTTCGAAATTGAAGAAGCTTGTAAACGAGGAACAATTATAGAATACTTATTGTCTGATGCTGCTCAAATAGAGCTTTGGCCTACGGTTAAAAATCAATTAACAAAAGGTAAAACACTTTACTTCTCTCACGGATTTGGTATTACATATAAAGACCGTACAGGCATTGTACCTCCTGCTGATGTGGATGTTATTTTAGTTGCACCTAAAGGATCGGGCACCTCCCTTCGTAGAATGTTTTTAGAGGGAAGGGGATTAAATTCATCTTATGCCATCTTCCAAGATGCTACTGGGAAAGCTAAGGATCGAGCTATTGCTTTAGGTATTGGTGTTGGTTCTGGCTATTTATTTGAAACAACTTTTGAAAAGGAGGTTTTTTCAGATTTAACGGGAGAAAGAGGTACTTTAATGGGAGCTATTCAAGGTATTCTTCAAGCGCAATATGACACACTTCGTGAAAACGGTCACTCTCCTTCTGAGGCTTTTAATGAAACAGTGGAAGAGCTAACACAATCACTAATGCCTTTATTTGCTGAAAACGGAATGGATTGGATGTATGCTAATTGCTCTACTACAGCACAAAGAGGGGCTTTAGATTGGAAAGACCCTTTCTATAATGCTACTAAACCTGTTTTTGATAAACTTTATGAGGAGGTAAAAACGGGTAGAGAAGCTCAACGTTCTATTGATTCGAACTCTCAAGAAGATTATCGTGAAAAACTAAATGAGGAATTAAAAGAGTTACGTGAAAGTGAAATGTGGCAAACAGGAGCAGTGGTAAGAAAACTTCGTCCTGAAAATAACTAATAAAAACTTTTTCATTGATACTAATGAATGAAAAGTACAAAAAATGGGATGGCTAATAACCATCCCATTTTTATTTCTTTATATCATTCTCTATAGTTTTTTTGACAGATAAAGATTTATCTATCTATAAATAACTCGATCCACTTTACTATCAAACTCTTCTGTAGGAACTTTATCAACCAATTGAAAAGGAAAACAAACGCCTATTTTAGTAGCTTTTAGTTGAGGAAGTAAACGATCGTAATATCCTCCCCCACGACCTATTCGATTACCCTGTCTATCGTAGCCCAAAGCAGGAACTATAATTAAATCTATTGCGTCCCAATCGGTAAAGTCTACACCAACGGGCTCTTGAATACCAAATACGCCTGAAACCAACTTAGACTTATCATAGGGACGAAGGACTAATTGTTCTTGAACCACAACGGGCAATAAAATCGTTTTTTTATCACTCCATTTCTCTATAAATTGATGGGTATATACCTCATCAGGTAATGAATAATAGAGTAGAACAACCTCACTTTTTTGAAAATCAGGAATAAGCTCCAAACTACACCAAATAGCCTCGGAAAAATCTCGTTTTTCATCAATAGAAAACTTCTTCTTTTCCGCTGTTAATTCTTTACGCAGCTTTTTTTTCTGATTTTTTAGACTCATCATTTGAATTATCATCTATAGATTTATCTTCATCAGAAAGTTCTGCCGCTTGAGGAAAGGCATCGCCAGACTCTAAAATAGAAACAGCCTTTTTAACAGCAGAATCATCTTGATTAAAGAATTTCACAAACTCTTCAACACCCAAAATATTATAGATTATATTACCATATAGGTTCTTTTCTAACAATTTATATGAACGCTGTATTAATATATTTCTACGCTGCACTCCTTTTTCATCTGCAAACGCTATAAAGTTTTGCAGAACTTGTTGATTTTTCAAATAAGTGGCTAAACTTTGAAAGTCTTTAAATTCAGATAGCTTGGTTCTATTTTGATCAGAATACAAAAAGCTAAACTCAATGGTTAATCCATTTTTTAAGACTTCTGTTAAATAAGAAGAAGCTCCTATCGTATCTTGCGGTATAAAGAAATCTGGCATAATTCCTCCACCCCCATAAACAGGACGGCCTTTAGTAGTATAAAAAATCTGAGACTCATCAAACTTAATGCTGTCTTTGGAGAAAAACTCACCGTGTTGAAAACGGCTTAATATATCCATTTG
>JAAYSY010000007.1 GCA_012518235.1 Bacteroidales bacterium | reverse complement strand
TTTTTTGTGATCGCGGCAGGGTTCAAACCTGCAACCTACTGATCCGTAGTCAGTTACTCTATTCAGTTGAGCTACGCGGCCTTTTGTTTAACGGTTGCAAAGATACGGAGTTTTTGTTTAATCCCAAGGAAAATCGCATTAAATTTTATCTTTTTATTTGAACTCACCTTGGGTAATAGTTTTAATTGCTATCTTTTTTCTTACTCAACGAACTTATTATTAAAGAGTTGCCATCCAATAGTCAAACCAATATTCCACTCGTTTTTTGGTGAGCTATAATGATTAATATATGCAGAAATTGCAGCAAAAGGTAAATGACATACTAAAGAAAGCTCACCCATATATTCAATATCTGCAAAAGCATCACCATAATATGCTTTATGATCGGCACTTTGTCGAATAGGGAATATTGGTAAAAATCCATAGACTTCGCCTCTCAAGTGAAAAAGTCTATTGAGTGGTATTATGGGTTTAATTCCTCCAGCTAAGTACTGGTTTGCTCTAAAGTGCTCGTTGTACATGATTTTACTATGAGGAGTAGGAGTAAACGATCCAGCTTGCATCATAGTTGCTGTATAATTCTTAGAAAAGTTTTTAGAGGAATACAAACCCTCAACCATCCAACCAAGAATAAAATGCTTACCCATATCGTGGTACTTTTCTCGCATATAAGACAATTGTAACCATGAGTAATTACTTCTTGCATTTTCATCTTTGGTTTTATTATGGGGTCTATATTTTTCTTTACCTGTATAAACTTGTGCTATTAAGGCTTCTTGATACCCATCAATAGGGAATTGTTTGGTGGTAAATGTATTCCCCATAAATGAAATGTTTCCACCAAATAGAATGTATTTACTCTTATCAAATCGATCTTCATCAAAATCAATAATTCTAGACTGAAAGTATTTGTCTTCTAATCTACCAACCGTTAACCCAAATTCAGTCTTCCTATTCGACATAAAAGGTAGAGCTAGTTTTAGCTTAAGAAACATTTCATTACTTCTATTAAAGGCATGCATATCGCCAGTAGAAAATAGTTTGTCTCTTTTAAAGTAATCAAAATCATTATAGGTAGCTAGTACTCGTAATGAGGTAGGTATTTTAGTTGCTAAGTCTATTTTAGCACCTAGTTGCGCACTATTGTAAATTTTACCTATCTGCCCATCAAAAGAAAACTCTTTAGAGTAGTTATTCAAGTTTTGAAACGTTCCACCTATATAAATCTGATTGGATACCGTACTTGATATAGACCCCCCAAAACGAACAATGAAATCTTCTTGTAGTGTAATATCTAAAAACAAATCGTATGCTTGATCGTCATAGTTATAACTAGCATGAGGTACTATTTCGGATATAATATTTCCTGCTAACAGCCTAAAGTACACCTTTTTAACGTCTTCAAAAGTCAAGACCCCATCGTCCATATTTCTAATGAACTCTTTCTTAATGTACTTTTCTTGCTCAGGAGTAGTACCTTTAATATAGATATTCTTGAACTTAAATTCTGGATAGTGACTTTTATATAATTTTCTTCGTAATGTTATTTTCTGTGGTTCAATGCGCCGTGGTATTCTACTTTTAATAGAATCCATTAAACTCATCGTTTTATCATATCCTATTTTTGATAATTTATCTAATAAATGAAAATCGAGTAAAGTAACATCCTCAAATTTAAAATTCAATGCAATGCCTAATGAGTCAGCTATAGTATAATCAGTTTTTTGCATAATCATATTTTCCATCTGACTCATAGGGTCATAGATATCCATTTTTTTAGGACCACTAGCCACTACTACACCCAACATAATATCTGGATCAAAATCATCCATCATAACATCAGTAGGAAAGTTATTATAGATTCCACCATCATAGATAAGCACGCTATCAATTTCTAAAGGCTTAAACACAAAAGGAAAACTCATAGAAGCCCTAACAGCATCACCTAGACTTCCACGCTCAAAAACAACTTGTTTTTTATTATAAACATCTGAGGCAATACATCGGAAAGGAACAAATAAATTATCAAAATCACTTTTTGAAGCTGTTTCAGCTTGAGCAAACAACTGCATAAAAGCTAGATTCATTTGAATGGGGTCTACCATACTTATGGGAAGAATAATAGGGCGTAGCTTTAAAGAGTCTCTTGTAGAAAATCGAATGTTGATGAATTCTGAAGTTGGATCATTCCTTTTAAAGTAATAAAGATGATCTTTTTCCACTTCACCAGTATACCAATGCTTGAAATCGTTTGAGCCTAATAATTCTTCCATATCGTCAGGGGAGTATCCCATAGCATATAAAGCTCCCACAATAGCACCCATTGAAGTACCAGTGATGTAATCTATTGGAATGCCATTTTCTTCTAAAGCACGAATAACTCCAATATGTGTTAAGCCTTTTGCTCCACCACCACTTAAAACTAATCCCACTTTTTGAGCAGGGGATAATATTGTAAACGATAGACATAAAAAGATAAGTATAAAACGCAAACACCTCATGTTTATTAATATATGTTGAAAGTACAAATACGATATCACATCAAAGATAAATAATATTTCTTGATTACTTAAGTTGGTTATTAATTTATGTTATAACTAGATAGCTTAAAATAGAGCGTTTCACCTTTTTTTTGATTTAAATCAAAAAGTCATCAAAACAAGTAATCTTGTGACTATTGTTGAATGACATCTGATATATTTACATAAAAACTGGTTAAAATAATTAAAAAGTAATTACCTTTGTCAGGTATTAGTATATAAATTAAGCAAAAAAATGATCAACAAGGTTTTTGAGCGTTATCTGTCAACACGAGTACTTCCAATTTGGCTTATTTTAATTTTTGATGTTGCAATAATTGCAGTTTCTTGTTTTTTGGCGTATGTGTTACGCAACGATGTAAAAAGCATCTTTTTAGACCCTAACCCTATGGAATTGATTTCTTCAATTGCTTGGATAACAGGGGTGAATATTGTTTTTTTTAGGCTATTTAGAACCTATTCTAATGTATTACGATTCTCTTCCTTTGTAGATATAATACGTATAGTAGTCTCGCTATCTTTGGCCTATGGACTACTAGGTATTATGAGTGTTTTTTTTGAATACAACACTAGTTTTTATTTCCCTTCTTTTAGTATACTTCTTATGACTTACGTAATTAATCTAGCTATGATGATTAGTTTTCGTGTAGTGGTAAAAACAGTTTACGACTCAGTTTATTTGGGAGGGAAATCGAATGTAAATGTTTTTATTTATGGAGCAAAAGAAGTAGGTATTAACATTGCAAAATCCATAAGAGTAGGGATGCAAAGTCACTACAGACTACGTGGTTTTATAGCAGACGAACCCGAATTAATTGGAAAAGTTATGATGGGGGTACCTGTTTACGCTAATAATGAAAAGTTAATTGAGCATATGGAAGAACATCGTGTAAAAACATTGATTGTTTCTCCAGCTAAAATGGAGAATTTTAAGAAAAAAGATATGGCTGATGCTCTTTTAGATCATAATGTACGTCTATTAGCTGCTCCACCATTGAGTGATTGGAATGGTAAAGAACTTGCCACAACAGAAATTAAAAAGATTGAAATTGAGGATTTATTAGAACGTGACCCTATTGATATAGATATTAGAAAAATAGCTTTTCAATTAGAGGGAAAACGTGTAATGATTACTGGAGCTGCAGGTTCAATTGGAAGTGAAATTATGCGTCAGGTAGTTCGATTAAATCCTTTTTCTTTGATTTTAGTCGATCA
>JAAYSY010000315.1 GCA_012518235.1 Bacteroidales bacterium | reverse complement strand
GATATATACGATTTATATCTTGATAATATTAAAAAAAAATCCTAGCATATAAACCCGATTACATTTTGAACTGCTCCCTGTCAAGTAGACAGGTAAAAAAACAAAATAGTATTTTGGTCGCACACGACGATTGTCGTGTGCGTTTTTTATGCGGGTATCTTTAAGCCCATCTTCAATGTGACACGCTGCGTATTGTAAAATTTAATGTACGCACTGATATCCTGTTTAAGCGCTTCAACGGTGTCGTATGAATTTAAGTAATACTTCTCAGATTTAATAATGCCCCAAACATTTTCAATCGGTCCGTTATCAATGCATTTTCCAGGACGCGACATACTATGAATGGATTGGGTGTGTTTAATAAAATGATGAAACGCATGAGAAGTGTATTGGGAACCACGGTCTGTGTGAATGATGGTTTGACCTCCGATGATCTGTGACTCTATTTGTTTGAATGTCTGAGTCACCAGAGATTGTTCGCTGTGCGTGTCCATGTGATGCGCAATGATTTTATTCGTGCATAAATCCAACACAGCACTTAAATAGACTTTACGTCCGTCGGTCGTACTGAATTCAGTAATATCTGACACCAGTTTCTGCATCGGTTTAGCTGCATGAGATTCACGGTTCAGTATATTCGCAGCGATATAATCCGGCTTAACTTTCTTATATCTACGTTTCTTTTTACGGATGACCGATTTTAAATTCATCATTTTCATTAGTCGATACACATGTTTGTGATTCACCTTAGCCTGTCTGTAATGATTCAAGTATATCGTCATTCGACGATACCCATAAATGCCATCTAACGCATTATATGTGTCTAACATCATGGTCATCAATGATTGATCTCTATTTTCATACTGTGCAGGTTTTCGATGCAGCCATTTATAATAGCTCGCTCTGGAAATCCCCAGCACCTGGCAAAGATGGACAATCGGATATTTATGTTTTAACGCTTCGACCGTTTGGTACGACGCTTTTTGGCGGATTCTTGTTTGATCAACTCTCTTTCCATTTGTTCCTGCTTTTTTAGCGTCTCAACTTCCATTTCTAACCACTGATTTCGGACTCTGAGCGCTTCAATCTCAGCTTTCAACTGTTCTTCACCCGTCTGAGCTTCCGATGTCTTCTTCTTACCTCGATTGTCTTCGAGTGCTTTCGGTCCAAATTGTTTATACTTTCTCGTCCATGAATAGACGTTAGTGTAGCTGACCTTAAATTTTTCTGCAGCGTCTTTATAAGATAGTTGGTGATTGATGACATACTCCACAATCTCGATTCGTTCTTCGTATGTTGTCTTTCTACTTTTCATTTGATAGACCTCCAGTTTTGGAGAATACGTTCGATTCTCTTTGCCTTCAGTATATCGCATCACCCAGTTTCTAATCGTACGATCACTCGGAATATTATATTTAACAGAGAGACCTTTATAGGACAAATTACTATTGAAGTATTCTTGAACCACTTGATGTTTAAATATTTTTGAATAGTTGCGATTCTTTTGTGATCTCAGTATTCCAGTCGTCCCATGCTGCAAGTATTTATCTAGATAGAGTCGGAAGGTTGATTCGTTTAAATCTAAATCATAATCTTCACGGAGTGCTCGAAACGAAGTGCCATCTAAATATAACTCGATGTATTCAATCAGTTCATTCGTTGAATACCTTATGTTTGATTTCAAGAGAAAACTCCCCCTAAAGTAGTTTACTTTTTTAAGTGTCTACTT
>JAAYSY010000285.1 GCA_012518235.1 Bacteroidales bacterium | reverse complement strand
TTAATCATTTCAAAAATAGAGTTGTTTTGCTCTTTGTATTCATTAGACATCCAAATTAAAAAAGGGACATGTAGTTGATAATAAGAAGGTACAGGTGATGCATGTAAAAACAGATTACGCTTATCATCAAATATATCCTCTCCATGATCGGAAGTGTATAATAAAGCAGAAGAAACATTCTCCTTACTAAGCGTATCAATTAAACGTGCTAAAAACATATCGGTATAACGGATGGTATTATCGTAGGCATTGTGAAGAGACTCCTTATTTTTAGGAGTTGCTCTGGTTTCATTATCAGGATGAAAAAAAGCATCACTATTGGGGTATCGCTCTAAATAATTAAAGTGCGATCCGTAGCTATGTAAAACAATAAATAACTTATTGTATCCTTTAGCTAAACGTTCTTTTACTTTTTTCTCCAACTCCAAATCGTACACATTAGCAGTAGGAGGTAGTCCACTTTTTAAGTAGATTGTTTCATCAGCTTCAGCTGCATAAAAATCAATATACGAGTTGTTTCCTCGATGATTGCTACAATAAAGAGTTTCAAAACCAGCCTCTTTAAATGCTGTAACTATACTTTTTTGTTTATATACTGCAGAATAGTTTTGCGCAGAAGCAGCTGATAATAATAGTGGAACACTTTTATGAGTTGTGTTAGATTCTGTTATGGCATCAGGAAAAACCAGTAGATTATCTATCTGCTCTAAGCAAGGGTTGGTGGGTTTGTCGTAGCCATATAGACTCCAATTTAAGGCTCTACCTGTTTCTCCAATTACAAAAATATAGACTTCTTTTTCTTCTGGATTTCTTTGTGTTGTAGCATGAAACTGAAAGTCTTCTGAGGTAGTATAATAGTTATCTACTTGCATTTTTCGTTCAACAGCTAATACAGCATTGTAGCACACATTCACAGGAAAAAGATCGACTTTAGCCTCGTATTTATATTGAGGTTGTAAAGTGGTATACGTTGCTATGAGCAACGCTATACCTGCTGAAGTGCAACTTAATGCCCACTTTCTTTGCTTTTTTAGAAATGAAGTGGAAAGCGTTTCTTTTTTTCTAATCGATTGAATTGCTAAAATTAGAGATGGAACATAAACTATTATAACAAATACCATTCCAGGCCATAAGTTATTTAATAACTCAAAAGCTTCATTAGGATTGGTGTTAATCAAATTTAGAAACATGTCTACTGCAATAATTGCTTCTCCAAAAAGATAGAGAAGAACAATTTGAAAGGCTCCGAAGAAAACAAATAAAAAGAGTGCCCAAAATGATTTTCCAGGCTTCTTTATGAGACTGAAAACAAACCAATAAACCCCCAAGGGAAGAATTATATTTACCAGTTTAGCCAGTATAGGCATTGATTCTGTGAAAAACAGAAAAACATTAGGTAGAATTAATACTCCTAAAAAGAGATAGAATAAACCTTTCTGTGTTCCAATTTTATGGAAAATAGTATTAAGCCACTTCATCATTCAATATCTAATATTACTTGTTATTTTGAGTACAAAAGTCAAAAAAAATAGTGTGCTATGCAACTAAAATATTCAGCTTAAACTTTTTTAAGGTACTCAGCACCCATAGGTGTATTGTAATAATCTTCTAATAGATTAATAAATAGTTAGTTA
>JAAYSY010000284.1 GCA_012518235.1 Bacteroidales bacterium | reverse complement strand
TGACAAGGGGTATTAGATATTGTATAATAGTCTTTGCTGCATTTAATGCTGTTATAGCTCAGTAGGCAGAGCACTTCCTTGGTAAGGAAGAGGTCAGCGGTTCGAATCCGCTTAACAGCTCCAGAAACGAAAAATCTCATATCAGCACAATTCTTATGTTGATACGACATACTTCGTATATAGCTAAAGGCCTTAATTAAAGCAAGGTGAACAGCTTCTACCTGTCCACCCTGCATGAAATTAAATGATTCCACAAACCTGATACCGTTCCTGTGCCCTACAGTTTTTTTCATAGTCGTAACCGACGACTGCGACCACGTAAAGACAGCTACACTATGTTACATTTAAGTTACGGGGCGAGCTCATATCATGGCACACTATCCGGTAACACTGACATATCTCTTTCAGGATGGGTTATTTAGTTTTTATTTATTAAAACCTTTTTGTCCGGTGAGGAGCAAAAAGCCTTTAAGTGAAGGAAGAGGCTCCCAGAAACTATGTTTCCGAAAGCCTCACGAGAAGTGTATATAAAGCGCCTTTGAAAGAAGGCACATTATAACCTACCATAAGTCTTTCAGATGGGTTTGACATCTGATTGGCGCATACAATTAGACTGTTTCCAGCAGTCTAATTGTCGTGGTGGGTATTACTTGTTGTGCTTATAATAGCATATAAAATTTAGCTTGTCAAATGTTTCCGATGATAGAATGTATGTAATAATACACAAAGTTAATAGCTGTAAAACTGTGCAATTTATACAAGATTGTTAAAAGAATTAAACTTTCGTAGATTAACCTGCATTTATTTTTATCATAGACGCATGTAAATGCCCTTTATAGCACCTTCAATAATCGATTGATGTTAGAGTGCTAATGAAAATCAAAATGCGTATACAGCCATTTTAGAGCGCCCTGAAAATTTTGTCAGAAAACCGCTCGCAAAAACTTACATAAAAAAAGAACCCCTACCGTTTTAGTAGAGGTTCAATAAATACAAACAGAACAAGGTGCGACAAAATCGCACCTTGTTTTTTGATCGGGAGCGTGACATACATCTATTTAAACAAGTCCTTTAAGTATCCATCACGCAGCATATTAAGATTAAAGATATTGGTTATATGTCCGAATGCCTCTGATAACGGGAGTCTTGCAGAATGCCATCCCTGTCCGTCGGTAACCCAAACGAAAGTAACATCATCTTTAGATGTGGAAACAAATTCGTTAAGTGTTATAAACTCTCCAGCTACAGCCTTAAGTTTACTACCGCCACCCCCATAGTAATTCGTTTCAATTAGCCATACACGGTTTGTTCTCGGATCGAATACCGCTTCGTCAAATCTGCGTTTTGATTTATCAACTGGTATTTCTATTCCCCAGTTCTCTTTAATATATTTAGCGGTTGCTTGAGAACGATTTATCAAATTATAATCTGACGATACACGAGTTATATTTTTTTTAAGTATTTCTTCCATAGTTGATCCGCTTCGGTTTTTTCGAGCATTGCTGTCTAGGCCTGCTTCTACTCCATAAACATAGTCGACTAATGAGCGCTTTGCGTAGCTTCTCAGAAACTTTAACAGCCCGGACTCTTGGGCAAAATCTACATAAGACTTTATATTCTCTCTATCTATATCTTGAAAATCCAGCCTATAAAAGTCCATATTGTCATTGTCATCTATTGACAACACATCTAATATCTTTTCTCTGCTAGCGATCAAGCTTGGGATTGCCTTAATCAAATCTGGCTGCTTTTTAAAAAGTGCCAAGGTCTCCTCGTATATGTTTTCTTTTCCAATAAGATAATCTAATGTGTTTAGCTCTAACTCATATGTCCTGGTGTTATCGCTAACCTTTTCCCAGTTGACATAGTATGATGGTTTTCTATTTGTTACTGATAAGGTATCCATAAAATAAGTCAATCGTTCATTAGCGTCTTTTTGAATATATTCTTTGTAATTATACTTTCTCATCTTATATGCTCCAATCTTTTAATAGCTAAATCTAAATATTTTGCTTCCCTGTCTATCCCTATACATTTTCTTCCCAATCGCTTAGCGACAACACAGGTTGTTCCACTGCCAACGAAGGGATCAAGTATTAAATCACCTTCCCTCGTAGATGAAAGAATAATCTCTTCTAACAAATATTCTGGTTTTTGTGTCGGGTGTTTACCAAATGTTTTTTCCGTAGGTTTAGTCAATGAGCCCGTCCATACGTCTTTTTTTTGTTTGCCGCTATTTCTTTTTTTCATTAAATCATAATTATAATAATGTTTAGAATCTTTAGTATTTTTTTTAGCCCAAAGAATTGTCTCAGTGGAGTGTGTAAAGTATCGGCATGATAAATTAGGTGGCGGATTCGTTTTTTGCCATGTTATATTGTTTAAAATCTTAAAACCCTCTTGTTCTAAAGCCATCCCAACAGAGTATATGTTGTGAAGGGTTCCGGATATCCATATGGTCCCGCTAGGTTTTAGTACATGTTTAGCCAACCTAATCCACTCTCGATTAAAGGCATGTTTTTCCTCTAAGCAGCCAATTTTATCCCAATCACCTTTATCTACAGTGACCGCTCTACCTCCACTACAAGTGATACCGCCGTTGCTCAAGAAGTAAGGAGGATCTGCAAAAATCATATCGACACTTTCACTCTTGAATGCCGAGAGCGCTTTAAAAGTATCTGCATGCAATAACTTCAAGTGATAGTCATTATCAAAGTAATATATCTTACCCTTCATCTATATACCTCACTTCCGCCATAGTGATTACCAATTCTCACTCCTAATAATAAGCTCGTTCACCTTTCCTCGTCTATCCGCTCTAGAATTAATCATCCTGTTAGCCTCAACAACTTTAATATCGATACCAGGAATCTCACTATATAATTCATGGATAACTTCAACGTCTGAGTTGGATAGCATTACTTTAACACCTCTCTCATTTAACAAGGCGAATGTATCTCGTAAACGCACTTGATCGTAAAATCTGAACCCATGATGTGTATACGAAGTGAAATCGCTTGTATCCGATTTAGGAGCATAAGGGGGATCAAAATATACGAAGTCTCCAGGTTTTGCGTCTACCACAGCATCAGCAAAATCACCGTTAAGGATCGAAATATCATTATGTTTAAGATAATGGCTAATGTTCTTCAACAAAGGTTCATCTACTATTTTCGGGTTCTTGTATCTTCCATAAGGGACATTGAACTGGTTTTTCGAATTTACCCGATATAATCCATTAAAATTTACACGCAGCATGTATAGTAATCTAGCTGCCTTTTCAACATCAGACATTTTGTCTATTCTGTTGTCTCTATCAACAGATCTTAAATTTAAGTAATAATCTTTTGTGTTTTTCTCCTGGTGGATTTTGAGTAGCTCAATTAACTCCCCAACATTATCTCTAATTTGTTTATAAGCAATTATTAATTCGGAATTATAATCATTAATGGAGGCAGAGCTGGGCATTAACTCAAAAAAGAGCGCCCCTCCCCCAACAAACGGCTCAAAATATCTATTAAAACTCTCGGGCATTAAGCTTGTTAGTTCCGGTATAAGTTGTCTCTTGCCACCAGTCCACTTTGTAAAAGGTTTCAGCCTTGGCATTTTATTCAACATTAATATCTGGCTCTCTTTCTTCTGCAATTATATCATAGCTAATATGTTATTTTGTATAAGTTAGCGGCCTCTTACAGAGCATCAAAAGGCAATGCTATTTAACCATTTATAATAACTTTTGTTTTATACACCTTATATTGTACAATAGTTTTCATCACATTACAAGGATTCCTTGCTGTCACGCACTTAATTCAATATGGTAGTTGATGTTTAAAAAGATGTTATTATAATAGCTATATTCACTTTTATAATTGTGAGTGTATCCAAACACAAACGCAGTCAACTCCCACGAATTTTCAAGCCC
>JAAYSY010000283.1 GCA_012518235.1 Bacteroidales bacterium | reverse complement strand
TATATTTACCCTAATGATTTTCCTAAAGGAGAAGCTGTTTATCGTTTATTTATTAAAACAGGTTCTATTAATGAAAAAGAGAATCAGAAAGGGTTAGCGCATTTTTTAGAGCATATGGCTTTTAATGGAACCAAGCATTTTCCTAATGATGGAATTATTCGCTTTTTGGAATCACGAGGAGCACGTTTTGGTAAAGACTTAAATGCACATACTTCGTTTAATGAAACAGTTTATAAGTTGCAATTACCAACAAATTCTTTTGAAATTGTGGATTCAACCATGACTATCTTAGCTGATTGGGCTGGGAATTTAACTTTAGGATCTAAAGAAATAGATAAAGAACGAGGTGTTATAATGTCCGAATGGTTGTCAAAGACTGGACCTAAGCATGATATTCAAGAGGCTTTTTTATTAGAAATATTAAATAACTCACGGTTTTCTGACCGTATTGTTATTGGTGATACAGCGGTGATTCAGAACTTCGATTACGATGTTTTAAGAGATTATTATACACAATGGTATGATCCATCAATAATGGCTGTAGCGGTTGTAGGTGATATTGATCCGCAAATGATTGAGAAGATGATTAAGGATAAGTTTGGAGTTCATAAGTCAGTACTCAAGAAAAAAGATGTAAAGAACTACACTATTCCTAATTATGACCAAATGGAGGCCAAAATACTAACTGAATCCTCTTTGGATAAAGTTGAATTGAATATCATTCAATTGATGCCTGCATTTGAATCAGTAAAAACAGAGAAAGATTATTCTAAGCATTTACATCTTTCTTTATTAAATCGTTTAATTCGCAATCGGTTTTCTTCATTGTCATTTGATAACCAACCCTATAAAAAAGCCAGTTTAGGAATGTCCAACTTAATGAATGCTACAGGTATTTTATTGGGAACAGTTAATTTATCTCCAGAGAAAATTGAAGAAGGGATAAAAACTTATGCAGAACAAGTAGAACAGATCTATAGATATGGTTTTGTTCCTTTAGAAATAGAAAAAATAAAAACATCCTACCTTTCTCAACTTAAGCGATTGACTGAAACAGATAAACCATATAACTCTAGTAGTATTATGGATATGATTTATAGGCACTTTTTTTCTGGTGAAGTTATAACTACTCCTCAGTTAGAGTATGACTTAGCTAAAAAACATATAGATGAAGTGGATTCTGCTTCTATAGTTCATTATATGCAAGAGCTAGTAGATTGGGATAAAACCCATTTCTTTATGACTGCTTTTGATAGAGTAAAAGAAGATTTACCAGGAGAAAGTGAATTAATTACTTACTTTAAAAATCTTCAAATACAGCCAGTATCAAAATATACACTTAATATTTCTATTCCTGATGAGTTGATAACCGATTACCCTGTAGCTGGTGATGTTGTGAAACGAGGCTATATAAAAGATATAGAGGCTGATGATTTAGAGTTATCTAATGGGGCACGAGTTCTTTTTAGAAAGTCTGTAGACAAGAAAGACCGTATTATGATTTCAGCTTTTAGAAAAGGTGGATTATATTCACTTGATCCTAAGGATTATGTTAGTGGTATCTTCTCAGGAAGTATTGTTGGACTTAGTGGAGCTGGAGAGTTTTCCAGAGAGGCGTTATCACATTATCTAACAGGTAAAACGGTTTCTATGAGGTTTTTGCCTGAAAAAACAAGAACAGGATTAGTTGGTTCAGCTTCTAATGAGTATAGAGAGTTAATGTTTCAGCTTTTATATTTAAAGTGGACAAAACCCAATTTTGACGTTGAAATGTATAATCAAATAAGGGAAAAGTCGATAGAGGCTTATTTAACAAAAAATGAAACACAAACTGCCAAGTTCTTTAAGGACTTAGGATACTTACTGCAAGGAAAGAGTTATATAAATCGAGAGTTAACAGATACTATTATTAAAGAGGAGTTAGATAAAGAGAAGATACTACCAATCTACAAATCTTTTTTTGATTCAGCTACTGATTATACTTTCGTAATCATTGGGGATTGTGAACTAGAAGATATAGAACCTTTAATACTAGAATATATAGGGGGACTGCCATCGGGTAAACCTCAGACAGATTATATATATACACGTCCTGAGGTATTAAAAAGAGATACTATATTTAAGAGAGCGGATAGTCCTTCACCTAAAGCAACAGTTTCTTTAATTTATCAAGATTATGAGATTCCCGAAAATGAGAGAATAGATGAATTGAAAGGTGAGTTTTTTAAGTCTATTTTGCGCATGAAGTTGCTTAAAACTTTACGTGAAGAGATGGGGATGATCTATAGTGTAGGAGTTTCCGTTGGAGCGACTAATTATCCATCACCATTATATAGAGCTACTATTGGTTTTAATTGTGACCCACAAAATGTAGATCAATTAATTGGTGAAACACGTAGAATACTTCAGGAATTAGCAGTTCAACCAGAAAAAATGGAAAGTGAATTTCAAGATGTAAAACTTAATCTCCTGAAAGAAATGAAATTAAAGGTACAGCGCGATGCCTTTTGGAGTGCATATATTCGAAATACAGTTTTCAATAATCAGTTAGATTGGGATTATTTAATAAACTATGAATCTATTGTTGAAAATTTATCAGTAAGTGATATTTCTGATTATATAGTTGAGTTACTAAAGAAACCTCTAGTTCAGGCTATACTTTTGCCTGAAGGAAATAAATAATTTAATAAGACTAAAAGAATGAATCGTATAATTCTTAACCTGTTTTTTCTTTCCCTATTGACTTTTCTAAACGTGAGCTGTTTAGATGAAGTAGATAACAAAGGAGAGCTTTTTGATAAGACTTCAATAAAGTCTTTTGGATTTTATATGGAAGATAATCCTATTTTGACAAAGGATATAATAGTCGATGTAAAAAATAATAAAGAGTTGAGAGTGCCTCTTCCTAGTTATGTTGATCGTTCAAAATTAGTTGTTAGATACAATTTGCTAGATGAGTCAGCAGATATAATATTGAATGATGAATTACAGACGAGTGGAGTAAGTGTTGTTGATTTTACTAATCCTGTAGATTTGTTTATCAAGCTAGGTAATGAAACTAATCGTTATTCAATAACTGTAGTTGATGCCCCATTAGAGTGGAAGAGGTTGCTACCTTTTTCTATTGCAGATTCAAAAATTACTGACTTTCAAATGAAAATTAATCCTATCAATGGGTGTCCGTATGTTCTTTTTGTTAATAAAGCATCAGAAAGTAAATTAACAATGGTTTCTTATAAAGATGATAAATGGGATTATATAGGGTCATCATCAGGTTTTACTGATGGTGATACTAACTCTAAAGATTTTGATTTTGACTCTAAAGGTAATCCTTATGTGGCTTATTGTGATCGGACTATAGATAGAAAGCTATCAGTAATGTGTTATGAAAACGGAGAGTGGAAGTCTTTGGGAAAAGGAATAACTAGTTCTCGAATAGATCATGTGGGTATTTCTTTAACTGAAAAAGATGAACCTATGGTCTTAAGTTTGGTAGCTGCTGCAGGAGGAGGACTTCCAAGAAATGAATTAAATGTATCCACATACATCAATGGATTGTGGCTTAGCGATCAAACTATTCCAGTAAGAGACGCTGGAAGTAAGAGAGCGTGGTATAATCAAGGAAAGTTATATAACGGTATAAATTATTGGGCTACATTTGATTTTGGCTCTAAGGAAGGATTTTTTTCGGTTTATTCTTATGATAATAAAGGATGGAAGGTTGTTGACGAAGATGTTAAAATAGAGAATGCAGTAGCGAACTCTAGAGCATTTGCTATGAACTTAGACTCTAATGGGAATATCTATGCAGTTATTGCTGATGATGAAACAGGAGATGCACGAATTAGGGTGTTAGTTTACAATTTAGAGCTAAAAGAGTGGAAAACAGTAGTATCCCCAACTGAAGCTATTGTTGATCGTGCTAATGTCTTTTCTTTTGCTCTTTCCTCTGAAGATGTCCCTTATTTACTTTATAAAGATAAAATGAATAGTTTTTACCCTACAGTAATTTCAGTAAACGAAGCTACAAAGAAGTGGTATGATCCTTTAGTTTTAGATCAATTTGAAGTTGATCAATGTTATATAGATTTCACTAAAATATATAGAAAAGGTTATGCTCTTTATAATAATCCTAAGGGTGAATTAGTTCTTCAAGAACTCTCGTATGAGAACTAGTATAGTATCAATAATACAAATATAAATAGTAAGTTGAAGGCGTAGATTAATTTTACGCCTTTGATTTATTTAAATAAAAAGTGATGAAGAAAATAGTTGTAACCATTGGGTTGTTTTTACTGGCTTGTAACCTTCTGATGTCCCAAAACATAACAGTGAAAGGGGGTATCTATATATCCTCAAATGAGCGAGTGAATGTAAAGAAGAAGGAGCTTAAAAAAGTATTCTCTAATATATATGTTTCTGATGGTTTTACGATAGAAAAAGTAAATCCCGATGGAGGTTTTACAATACAATCACGTTTAGGCTTTTCTGTCTTTCCTATATTACCATTAGGTTGGGAAGTTGATAGTGATTTAATGATTGGAAACAATAACTCTTTATATTTAGATTCAATAAAACAAAATGATGCTTTTGCATATCATATACCTATTCGAAAGTATCAGTTAAAAGAGGAGGTTACAATAGCTGCTATTGGAGATGTTCAGATAGCTAATCAACAAGAGCTGCAATATATTAATGCTTCTCTTATGAAGGATTTACTGTCTAGGAGCAATGTAAACTTCAATTTATTTTTAGGGGACTTAGTCAATAATAATATTGATTATTTTCCACAGGTAAAACAACAAATAGAATCACTTCCAGTAAAATCGTTTTTAGTGTTGGGAAACCATGATAGAGATATAGTAGACAATTTTCAAGATTATTCTTTTAGTACTTATTTTGGTGCTTCTAACTATGTCTTTAATAGTAATGGGGTTTATTACATTATTCTAAATAATGTTTACCCCGATGGACCTAGAGGATATAAGGGAAAGTATTCAGATGAGCAACTCTTTTTTATTGAAAAAATACTTCCGTTAATCGATAAAAAAGCACGTATTGTACTAGCTCATCATATTCCTTTGCAATACACAAGTAATAAAGAACGAATGTTAGATCTGTTAAGTGAACATAATGTGTTGATTTTATCAGGACATACACATACAGTAGAAAGATTTCATTATTCACCCTTTATTCAAGAACTTGTAGTGGGTGCAACGTGTGGCAGTTGGTGGACTGGTGAAAAAGATGTTTATGGGTTACCTTCTGGTTTAATGCAATGTGGAACTCCTAGAGGATATTTTAATATTAATATAAAAGCGAATGGTGATTATAACTTTTCGTTTAAAGGGGTAGGTTTAGACGATAACGATCAGATGTCAATTTGGATTAATCGTCAAGATACACTGGATACTTGGATTGATGAATTAAATGACACTGATTCTTATGTTGCTATAGCTAATGTTTATGCTGGTTCAGATAGTACTTCTGTTTATTATAGGCTAAACGGAGAGGGAGAGTGGCATAGTATGCAAAAGGAAAAACTTAGAGATCCGGCCGTTGCACGTGTTTCTTCTCTGAATCATCAAAAAGTTTATCCAACTAAACATAGTCGGAGAGCAGCATTACGTAAAAGAGTATCTTCTCACGTTTGGAAAGCATTATTGCCTAGGTCTTTGAAAAATGGAATTCATAAAATTGAAATACGAGCTTTTGATTCTTATGGATTAGAAGTTCAGGGAAGTCGATTGTTTTTTGTGAAAACAGAAAGAGAATGATTTCATTGATGAATAATCAAATGGTGTGTACTTATTTTCTATATAAGAAGGAGGCTGCTTAAGCCTCTTTTTTGTTTTAAATAGTTTTAGAGGTGAATGATTAGGTCTTTATTCAATACTTGACAAAGTATATTTAGTGCCCTCTGTCTAGTCTATAGAGAGAAATGAGGTGAAAAGTAGATATGAATAGATATTCTTCTTTATTGAACAGTCTATAAGGTCAGTAGATTGTTTTTATAAGTTTCTTTGTTTGTCGAATTTGTGTTTTAATAGTTAATCGAAAATCAAAAGATGAAAAGAAGAGTATTTGTTAGTTGGTTTGTTTTACAAACTATTATTCTTACTTGTTTTGCTCAGAAATGGGAAATGAAACAAGCTCGAATTATGACTCCATGGTCAGAAGATGTAAATCCTGAAAATGTTTTAAGTGAATACCCTAGACCTCAGCTTGTTCGAGATAATTGGTTGAACTTAAATGGAGTATGGAACTTTACAAAGGTTGAAAGCTGGAAGTATTCACCTACTCAGGTATTTCATCAAGAAATACTGGTTCCTTTTCCAATGGAATCTGCCTTATCAGGAATAATGAATACAAATCATGAAGAGAATAAGGGTGAAGTATTCATGTATCAACGAAAATTTACATTACCTAAGAGTATGACGAATCAAAATGTTATTCTCCATTTTGGAGCTGTTGATTGGAAAAGTAAAGTCTATGTAAATGGTCAACTAGTAGGAGAACATATAGGAGGATTTGATCCTTTTTCTTTTGATATAACTCATGCTTTAACTAAAAAGAAAGAGCAAGAAATAACGGTGTTTGTACAAGATTATCAAGAGTTTGGTGGAGGGTTACATGGGAAACAAAAAATTAGCGAACAAGTCATTTGGTACACTCCTGTTACAGGTATTTGGCAAACAGTTTGGTTGGAGGGAGTAAATAAAACTCATCTTAAAAAACTTCAAATAACACCAGATATAGATAAAAAGCGAGTAAATATAAGTTTTACATCGACTAGTAAGCAGGCTAAGGCTGATTTATTTGTCTATGATGGAGATCAACTCGTTGCATCAGCATATAATCAAAATGTGAATGAAAGTATTGATATACCTCTTAAAGATGTTAAGCTGTGGAGTCCTGAAAACCCATTCCTTTATGATTTAGAAGTCGTTTTGAAAACGGATACCAAAGAGGTAGATAAAGTGAGAAGTTATTTTGGTATGCGTAAGATAAGTGTAGGACAATTGAATGGACAACCTTGGATTATGCTAAATAATAAGCCTAGTTTTCATTATGGTGCATTAGACCAGGGCTATTGGCCCGATGGGCTTTATACAGCTCCTACCGATGAGGCATTAAAATATGATATGGAGATACTTCAAAAGTTAGGAATGAATTTATCTAGAAAGCATATTAAAATAGAACCTTCACGGTGGTATTACCATTGTGACAAGATGGGGATTTTAGTGTGGCAAGACATACCAAATCCAGGGTTTGGTAAGGAGGGTAAAATTATTGGAGAAGAGAATTTAGACTTAAGGGAAAACTTTCATGATGAAATGACTCGTATTGTTGAGAGTTTATCTAATCACCCCTCTATTGTTATGTGGGTAGTCTATAATGAGAGTTGGGGACAACCAGGAGAATCTGTAAGTAAGCAAGGGGTTGATATTGTTAGGGAGTTAGATGATACACGCCTTGTTTCCATTGCTAGTGGTTGGAATGATTATGAATATGGTGATATAAAAGATACACATTGGTATCCTCAACCTAATGTACTACCTAATCCTCATAATGAAAGAATCTCTGTTTGTGGTGAGTATGGAGGTATAACTTTAATGGTTGATGGACACCGCTGGTTAGGTGGTAGTGATATGACTTATACTCGAGTGAGTTCATCAGAGGAGTTTAAAGATACATTTGTGCAGTTTTCAGATGATATTTTGAATTTACAAGCTAGTGGGCTAAATGCTGCTGTTTATACTCAAATAAGTGACTTAGAAGATGAGGAGAATGGTTTGATGACTTATGATAGAAAAGTATTGAAGGTATCTGATGAGCAAGTAAAAGAGATTAAGCAAACGATAGAGAAGAATTATACCCATACTTCAAAAAAAATAATCCCAACAGCTAGATTAAAATCCACTAATACTTGGAAGTATTTATCTACAAGTGAGCCGCTCAAGGATAAAAAATGGACTCAGTTTAATTTTTCTGATAATGAGTGGAGTTATGGAAACGCAGGATTTGGTAACGGAGGATTGCAGGGAGCAAATATAAATACTTCTTGGAATACCTCACATATATACTTGAGAAAATATATATCTTTTGAATCTTTAAAAACAGAAGACTTAGATAATCTGAGGATACAAGTATTCCATGATGAAGATTGTGAGATCTACATAAATGGTGTTTTAGCAGCTAAACTTGATGGGTTTTCTAATCGTTATGTATTTACTGAAATAAGTGAAAAAGCAAAACAAACGATAAAACTTCGAGGAGATAACTTGTTAGCTGTAAGTTGTATAAATACTGTAGGTAATCAATTTATAGATCTTGGTTTTATTTTAACAAATATCCCTTTAGAAAGCTTGGTTTATACACCCAACGATGCTGATGTTGCTTTTGATGCTTTTCACAATCAGTTTTTTGATGAGGAGAAACAAATCTATCATTCCAAATCAGATAAAACGGGTATAGCGGCTATATGGACTCAAGCAATTTATTGGGATATGGCTATTAATGCATATAGTAGGACAAAAAGTGATAAGTATAAAAAAAGAGTGGATTCTATTTATGCTGGAAACAAAAACCATTACGCTCAATTTGATTGGGATAATGGAAAGGTCTGGTTTATCTATGATGATATTATGTGGTGGATTATTTCATTAGCTCGTGCCTACGAAAAATATGAGGATAAAGCTGAATATTTAGAGTTAGCTATGAGTGGGTTCGATAGGGTTTGGAACGGTTCTCCTATTGTAAAAGACCCTGGGTCGTATGATCCTAAAAAAGGGGGGATGTATTGGCAATGGATTCAAAGCAATCCACCTAATCGTCCTGAAAGTGATGGTAAAATGGCTTGTATAAATTATCCTACTGTAATTGCTGCAATGCATTTATATAATGCGACTCAAGACAAGAGTTATTTAGATAAGGCAAAAGAAATTTATACGTGGTCTAGAAAAAATCTTTTTAATGTAAATAATGGTATGGTGGCTGACTCAAAGCATGGAGAGGGTGAACCACATTGGAAATCACAGTTATATAATCAAGGTACTTGCATTGGAGCTGCTGTTATGCTTTATAAAGAAACACAAGATATAACCTATTTAAATGATGCCTTACTATCTACCGATTATGTTAAAAACACAACTTCTACTCGAGATGGAATACTTCCTTTTAGAACAGGAATAGAGCAAGGAATATACGTTGCTATTTTTGCTCAATACGTTGCTGAGTTAATAAAGGAACTAAATGAGGTGGACGCATCAATTTATTTGGATTGGTTAGACTACAATATAAATACAGGATGGAGCAATCGAGTAAGAGATATAACAGATCGAAACTTTAAGAGAACAAGATCTTTACGAGATATTGAAGTTTATGATGCTAGTGGTATACCAGCCTTAATGCAAGTGGTTTCTTCAATTAAGAACAACTATAAAAAATAAATCAAAAATATAAAATGAAAAAGCAAGTAACAATTCTATTCTCATTATTATCAACCCTTCTATTTATGGGGTGTGAGCAGGATATTTCGCATGATGTTATAAAAAGTAATTTAAGACCTCCTGCTTATCCATTAATTACTATTGATCCTTATACTAGTGGATGGTCTTTTACAGACAAGTTATATGAGGGATCTGTAAAACATTGGACAGGTAAGGATTTTCCACTACTAGGTGTTATCAAAGTAGATGGCGAATTTTATCGTTTTATGGGAGAAGAAAGTATTGAGTTACTTCCTATAGCAAATACTGGAGAACAAGGTTATTGGGAAGGAAAGTATATCACTAATCAACCGGGTAAGCACTGGATGAATCTTGATTTCGATGATAGTTCCTGGGATAAAGGTCCAGCAGCATTTGGAACCACTCATAATGAGCCTACCTCAAAAACACATTGGGACTCTGAGTTTATTTGGGTTAGAAGAGTAATTAAGTTAGAAGAGGATTTAAGTAATAGAACTGTTTTTGTTGAGTATTCTCATGATGATGATGCAATCATTTACATTAATGGAGAAGAAGTTGTAAACACTGGAAATACAGTGAGTCAGAATAGTTTAGTGAAGTTACCTCCTGAGTTAACCTCTTCTCTAACAAAAGGAAGTGAAGTTATTATGGCTGGATATTGTCATAATAGAGGAGCTAATGGCTTATTGGATTTTGGACTTTTTGTTGAGAAAGAAGATGAAAAAGTGTTTTTACAAACTGCAGAACAAAAGTCGGTTGATGTTCAAGCCACACAGACTCATTATGAATTTGTAGCAGGACCTATTAATTTGCGATTGACCTTCACTGCTCCATTTTTTATGGAAGATCTGGATTTGATATCTCGTCCCGTGAATTATATAACTTACAATGTTACTTCTAATGATGGGAATGAACACGAGATAGAAGTTTACTTTGAAGCTTCTCCTCGATGGGCTATTGATCAACCTTTACAAGAGTCAACAGCTGAAGTGTTTTCTGAAGGAGATTTAGTGTTTGCAAAAACAGGATCAAAAAGTCAAGAGGTTTTAGGTAAGAAAGGGGATGATGTGCGTATTGATTGGGGGTACTTTTACCTAGTTGGAGATCAAGAGCAATCAAAGGCGAGCATTGGAGAAAACCTTGAATTACGTAGAAGCTTTGTAAATAATAGTTTTAACCAAAATGTGAAAAGTGAAACCCCTTTTGATTGTTTAGCTTTAGTTCAAGACTTAGGTACTACTTCGGCTACCTCTGGTAAAATAATGTTGGGCTATGATGATTTATATTCTATTCAATATTTTGGAGACAATTTAAGACCTTATTGGAATAGAAATGAAGATGAAACTATTTTATCTCAATTCCAGAAAGCCAATAAAGAATATACGTCTTTAATGAAAAGGGCTTATACTTTCGATAAAAAATTAATGGAAACAGCTACTCAATCTGGAGGAAAGGAATATGCTGAACTATGTGCTTTAGCTTATAGACAAGCTATATCAGCGCATAAACTAGTTGAAGCACCTAATGGTGACTTGTTATTCTTATCTAAAGAGAACTTTAGTAATGGATCGATAGGTACTGTAGATATAACTTACCCTTCAGCTCCTTTGTTTTTGTATTATAACGTAGAATTAGTCAAAGGGTTGATGAATCAGATATTCTATTATAGTGAAAGTGGAAAATGGACTAAACCATTTGCTGCTCATGATGTGGGTACTTATCCACATGCTAATGGTCAGACTTATGGCGGAGATATGCCTATTGAGGAATCGGGGAATATGTTAATTACAACTGCTGCTGTTGCTGAAGTTGAAGGAAATGCAAAGTATGCAGAAAAACACTGGGATGTGTTGACTACTTGGGCAGATTATCTAGTGGAGTATGGTTTAGATCCTGAACATCAATTGTGCACAGATGATTTTGCGGGACACTTTGCACACAATGTTAATTTATCAGTGAAAGCTATCTCTGGTATAGCTTCTTATGGAAGATTAGCTGATATGTTAGGAAAAAAGGATGTCGCTGAGAAATATACTCAAAAAGCAAAAGATATGGCTATTGAATGGGAGAAAATGGCAAATGATGGTGATCATTATAAATTAACATTTGATAAACCTGGTACTTGGAGTCAGAAATATAATTTGATATGGAATAAAATATTAAAGTTAGAGGTCTTTCCTGCCGAGATTGCAGAAAAGGAATTAGCGTACTATTTAACTAAACAAAATGAGTTTGGATTACCTTTAGATAGCAGAGAAACGTACACCAAAACAGATTGGATTATTTGGACAGCTACTTTATCAGATGATGTTGAAACCTTCAAAAAATTTGTTTCACCCATATATAAGAACTATAATGAGATGACAACAAGAGTTCCAATGTCAGATTGGATTTGGACTAAAACGCCTACACAACGTGGATTTCAAGCAAGATCGGTTGTTGGTGGATTTTATATTAAAATGTTAAATGATAAAATAAACAACTAGTTTTAAGGTTTCTTTCATAAGTATTAATATCGAGATTGATTAAATAGGTTGTTTTTTCAGTCTCGATATTGTGCTTTAAAATCAAATAGAATATAATGATGAAATACAACTGTTTTTTTGCGATTTTATGTTGTGCTATAACTCTTTTTCCTCTTTATGGAGGAGAAAAAGAGCATTTAGTTCCTATCTCTTTTGACCAGGTTTCATTAACAGATCATTTTTGGAGTAATCGGATGAGAATACAAAAAGAGGTGTTAGTTCCTGTTGCTTTTGAAAGAACTGAAGTGGGATTGGAGGATTTAAGACGAACGGGAAATTATTTAAAGGGAATACAAGATGAGATTGCTTCTACAAGTCGTTTTAATACTTCTGATTTATATAAAGTACTAGAAGGGGCTGCTTATCTTCTTAAAATGGAGCGAGATGTAAATCTTGAAAATCAAATTGATGCTATAGCGAAGATTATAAGTGATGCACAAGAAATTGACGGCTATTTATATCCTGCTCATACTACTGGTTCTTATAAAGACGCAGAGTTGTGGGGAGGTGCTGGCATGGGAGATAAGCCATACTCTTGGGTAGTACACAGTCATGAACTATACAATGTGGGACATTTATATGAAGCAGCAGTAGCCTATTATCAAGCAACTGGGAAAAAGAATCTGTTAGCTATAGCAGAAAAAAGTGCACAGCATATAAATAAAGTGTTTTTTGAAGGAGATAAAAATTACAATGAGGGTGTACCTGTAAATCAAGCACCAGGCCATCAAGAGATAGAGTTAGCCTTAGTTAAATTGTACAGAGCAACTAATAATCCACTATATCTTACTATGGCAAAGCGCTTTGTTGATATTAGAGGAGTTACTTATACTCCTACAGGTGATGGAGTTATGTCACCAGAATATGCTCAGCAACATGTTCCCGTTAGAGAACAAAAAGAAGCTGTAGGGCACTCTGTTCGTGCAACGTATTTATATTCTGCTATGGCCGATGTAGGAGCTTTAACAGAAGATTCAACTTTATTACCTGCATTGAAAAAGATATGGGGTGATATAGTTAATACTCGTATGCATATAACGGGAGGATTAGGAGCTATTCATGGAATAGAAGGATTCGGACCTCAATATGAGTTGCCAAATAAGGAGGCTTACAATGAAACATGTGCAGCAGTAGGAAACGTGTTTTTTAATCATCGTATGTTTTTGCTGGAGAAAGATGGAAAATATATGGATGTAGCTGAAGTTGCGCTATTTAATAATGTTTTAGCAGGAGTTAATTTAGAGGGGAATAAGTTTTTTTATGTCAATCCTTTAGAATCTGTAGGAAATGTAGATCGTTCTCATTGGTTTGGTACTGCTTGTTGTCCAACAAATTTAGCACGATTAATCCCGCAGGTTTCTGGCCTGATGTATTCTCATACCGAAAAAGATATTTATGTCTCTTTATATACTAGTAGTCAAACGAATATACCTTTGAAAAAGGGGGATGTTCAAATAACTCAAAAAACAAATTATCCTTTTGATGAAAGTATTTATTTGTCTGTTAATCCTAAGAAGAATAATCAAAAGTTTAGTTTGAACCTTCGAATACCTACTTGGACTGAAAATCAGTTTGTTCCTGGTGAACTTTACCATTATATTGATAATAATAAAAAAGAGTGGAGTATTTCTATTAATGGAGAATTTGTTGACAATCCTACGGTTGAAAAAGGGTTTGTCTCTATTCATCGAAAATGGAAGGAAGGGGATAAGGTTGTTTTGCATCTTCCAATGCCTGTTAGGTATAATCATGCAATAAAAAAGGTCGAAGCTAATATTAATCGAGTGGCTATTACAAAAGGTCCATTAGTTTATTGTGCTGAGGGAGTAGATAATGAGGGTGAATTAAGGAGATATTATATTGATGAAATAGATAAGACTCCTTTGATAAAGAAGGGTGACAATATGCTGGAAAATATAGATATTATATCTAATTTATCTGCGCATTATTTAGATGAAAATGGGGAAGCTACATTTCGTTCTATAGCGATGCTTCCTTATTATGCATGGAATAATCGTGGGGTTTCTACTATGAATGTTTGGTTTGCAGAAAATGAAGAGTTGGTGAGGTTAACAGCACCAATTATGCCATTAGCTTTGAAATCCATAAGAGCGTCTTATACACATGAATATGATGATGTTTTAGCCGTTGTTAGTGGAAATTATCCAAAGAGTTCTTTTGATACCACAATTCCAAGATGGACAGCTTACCCTAAGTTAGGAGGAACTGAAACAGTGGATTTTATGTTCAAAGAGCAAACACCTGTGAAATCTGTAGCTATTTATTGGTATGATGATAATGGAGGAGTTCAATTACCCGTTTCCTGGAATTTAGAGTATAAAATAGGAGATAGTGAATGGTTGGATTTTCCTCTTTACACTACAGATTATTATACTATACTAAAAGATCAGTTTAATTTAGTTCATTCTGCAGGGGAAGACTTTGTTATTGATGCTTTGAGAATAAATATGAAATCAAAGCAAAATAGTTCTGTTGGGGTCTTGCAAGTTCAAATAGAAGTAGATTAAAACTAGGGGTTAATATATGATTAATGTTTTAATAACCCTTTTTAATCATTTATAGGAGTTAGAACTAGCTTAAACTGAAAAAAATATAGTAAGTTTAATTTTCAAATAAAAAACAGAGTATAAATAATCATATTTTAGACTATATAAAAATCAAAACCTTTAATAATTTAATTTGTATGAAGAAGTTTTTATTCTCGGTTTTTGCTGTGATTTGCGGAGCAACTCTCATGGCACAAACCAATTTACCACCCGTTGATTATGTAAGTACTTTAGTAGGGTCGGCATCTAAACCAGCTCTATCTACAGGTAACACCTATCCCGCAATAGCCTTGCCTTGGGGCATGAATTTCTGGACACCACAAACAGGAAAAATGGGAGATGGATGGGCTTATGTTTATACTGCGGATAAAATTCGTGGGTTTAAACAAACACACCAACCTAGCCCTTGGATGAACGATTATGGGCAGTTTGCTATTATGCCTGTTACTGATAAACCTCTTTTTAATCAAGATGAAAGAGCGAGTTGGTTTTCTCATAAAGCAGAAGTAGCAAAGCCCTATTATTATAGTGTTTATTTGGCTGATCATGATGTAACGACAGAGATTACTCCTACATCTCGTGCAGCTATGTTTAGATTTACTTTTCCTGAAAATGAAAACTCTTACGTAGTAGTAGATGCTTTTGATAAAGGATCATATGTTAAGATTTTGCCAGAAGAACAAAAAATCATTGGATATACAACAAAGAATTCAGGGGGAGTGCCCGATAATTTTAAGAATTTCTTTGTTATTGAGTTTGATAAACCTTTTACATATACTGCAGCTGTAGCAGATGGTGAAATAAATGATGCTTCTTTAGAAACAAAAGTAGATCATGCAGGGGCAATCATTGGTTTTGCAACTAAAAAAGGCGAAGTAGTACATGCTAAAGTAGCTTCTTCTTTTATCAGTGAGTCTCAAGCTGAATTGAATTTAAAAGAGTTAGGAAATCGTGAGTTCGATAAGATAAAATCTGATGGGCGTGATACTTGGAACGAAGTATTAGGTAAAATTAAAATTGAAGATGAAAACGTAGATAATCTGCGTACATTCTATTCTTGTTTTTATCGCTCAGTACTATTTCCCCGTAGCTTCTATGAAATTGATGGCAAAGGAGATGTCGTTCATTATAGTCCTTATAATGGAGAGGTTCTTCCAGGGTATATGTTTACTGATACTGGTTTTTGGGATACCTTTCGTTGTTTATTCCCTTTCTTAAATTTAATGTATCCTTCTATTAATGCTAAGATGCAAGAAGGATTAGCAAATGCTTATAAAGAGAGTGGTTTTTTACCAGAATGGGGTAGTCCTGGTCACCGCTCAATAATGGTAGGTAATAACTCTGCTTCAGTTGTAGCAGATGCTTACTTAAAAGGTGCTAGAGGATATGATATAGAAACCTTATGGGAGGCTGTAGAAAATGGTGCTCATAATGTGCATCCAACAGTGAAGGCTTCAGGTCGTTGGGGACACGAGTATTATAATAAAATAGGTTATATCCCTTATGATGTGGGAATTAATGAAAGTGCTGCTCGCACGTTAGAGTACGCTTATGATGATTGGACAATTTATAAGTTAGGACAAGCATTAGGTAAAAAAGAAAAAGATATTGAGAAATATGCTTTACGTGCGATGAACTATCGTAACTTATTTGATCCTGAACATAAATTAATGAGAGGGAAAAACGAAAATGGTGAGTTTCAATCTCCATTTAATCCTTTGAAATGGGGTGATGCATTTACAGAGGGTAATAGTTGGCATTACACTTGGTCTGTATTTCATGATCCTCAAGGATTGATAGACTTAATGGGTGGAAAAGATGAATTCAATATCATGATGGATTCGGTATTTAATGTTCCTCCTTTATTTGATGAAAGCTATTATGGTGGTGTTATTCATGAGATTCGTGAGATGCAGATTATGAATATGGGTAACTATGCACATGGTAACCAACCCATTCAACATATGATTTATCTATATAATTATTCTGGAGAGCCATGGAAAGCTCAATATTGGAATCGTGAAGTAATGGATAAATTATATTCTGCTGCTCCTGATGGATATTGTGGTGATGAGGATAATGGACAAACTTCAGCATGGTATGTGTTCTCTGCTTTAGGTATGTATACCGTAGCACCAGGATCTGATGAGTATATTTTAGGTTCTCCATTGTTTGATAAGGCTACTTTGTATTTAGAAAATGGAAATGAAGTAGTGATTACATCTAACAATAATAATGTAAAGAATAGATATATTGAGTCTATGACTTTAAATGGTCAAAACCACACAAAAAACTATTTAACTCATAAAGAGTTAATGGATGGAGCCATTATAAACTTTAATATGTCAGATACTCCTAATAAAGTGAGAGGAACTAAAGAGACTGACTTGCCTTATTCTTTCTCTAATGAGTTAAAGAAGGAGAATCCGAAATTGTGGAAAAAAATTAATAAGAAAAAATAAAAACATTGATTATGAGAAAAACACTTTTATTAAGTTTGGCTTTGGCTTCTACGATTGGGGTTGGAGCTAAAACAACAACATTAAAGTCTTCTGTTTTATCAACGGACAATACATCGGTTGTTTCTGAGGTGAAATATAAAAGTCATCGCCCAGCTGAGTCTGTACGTTTGTTTAAATCAAAAGCCATTGAAAAAGAGATTCAACGTGTAAAGAAGTTGCTAACAAATCCTCGCTTGGCTTGGATGTTTGAAAACTGCTTTCCTAATACTTTAGATACTACCGTTCGTTTCCAACTATTAAATGGCAAACCTGATACGAGTGTGTATACAGGAGATATTCATGCCATGTGGTTGCGCGATTCGGGAGCTCAGGTTTTTCCTTATATTCAGTTTGCTAATGATGATGCTGAATTAAAAACCATGTTGGCTGGTGTTATATTGCGTCAGTTTAACTCAATTAATTTAGACCCTTATGCAAATGCTTTTTATACAGATACAAAAGAAGTAGGTGAGTGGTCTAGTGATAATACAGATATGAAACCAGGTGTACATGAGCGTAAATGGGAGATTGATTCTCATTGTTATCCTATTCGTTTAGCTTATGAGTACTGGCAAACTACAGGTGATGAATCTGTGTTTCAAGAGGAGTGGTTAGAGGCAATTCAAAATACATTGAAAACATTTAAAGAGCAGCAACGCAAAGAAGGTGTTGGGCCTTATGTTTTTCAAAGAGAGACTGAACGAGCTTTAGATACGATGAGTAACGATGGTAAAGGAGCTCCAGTAAATCCAGTAGGGTTGATTGTATCTTCTTTTCGTCCATCTGATGATGCTACAACTTTTCAATTTTTAGTACCATCCAACTTTTTTGCTGTTACCTCGTTGCGTAAGGCGGCTGAGATTTTAACTAGCGTGAATAAAGAAGAAGGGTTAGCTGAAGAAGCTTTAGCTCTAGCTAATGAAGTAGAAGAAGCATTGAAGAAGTATGCTACTTATAATCATCCAGAGTTTGGAACTATTTATGCTTATGAAGTAGATGGTTTTGGTAATCATCATTTAATGGATGATGCTAATGTGCCCAGTTTATTAGCTATGGCTTATTTAGGAGATGTTGATGTAAACGATCCTATTTATCAGAACACTCGTCGATTTGTTTGGAGTGAGAGTAACCCTTATTTTTTTAGAGGAGAAAAGGGAGAAGGTATAGGTGGTCCACATATAGGATATGATATGGCTTGGCCTATGAGCATTATGATGAAAGCTAATACCAGTCAAGATGATGCTGAAATTAAATGGTGTATTGAATTACTAATGAAAACTGATGCAGGAACAGGGTTTATGCATGAGTCATTTAACGTTAATGATCCTTCAGACTTTACCCGCGATTGGTTTGCGTGGCAAAATACTTTATTTGGTGAGTTAATTCTTCGATTAGTAAATGAAGGAAAGTTAGACCTATTAAATAGTATAACGATAGAACCTGCTCATATACCAATGAATGTAAATAGCTGGAAAGAGAGATTGAAATAGTTCTCAATCAATCTAAGTCAGATTAGATATAAAAAGGCCAGGTTTTGAAGTATTCCAAAACCTGGCCTTTTTTATAATTTTATTTTTGTGTTATTTGTATGAACTTATGAGATCGCTTAGGAGGTCTCAAGGATCATACCGAAAAGTTGTGGGGAAAGTATAAAAAAGATTGAAAAGATATATATTTGTAATAAAATATATAAATACTTCCGTTATGAGTTGGGACCCTTTAGTACGCTTTATCTTACCAGATGG
>JAAYSY010000282.1 GCA_012518235.1 Bacteroidales bacterium | reverse complement strand
GTACATTTTACTATATAGGCACTTCTAAGTCTAACTTCTTTTCCAGGAGTCATTCTGAAGTATTTTCGTGGAGCATTCTCCATAAAGTCATCCCTTTCAATCCAAAGCTCACGGCTAAATTCAATTTCATGAGTACCTTCTTCTGGCTTTTCAGGGTTGTTTATAGTCGTAAGTACTTCCACTTTATCCTCAGGGTAGTTTGTAATTATTAGTTTTATAGGGTCAAGAACAGCAGATACTCGAGTGGCTCTTTTGTTTAAGTCTTCTCTAACTGCAGACTCAAGCAAAGAAATATCATTTAAAGCCTCATATTTAGTATATCCTATTCTGCCTATAAAGTTTTTTATAGCTTCAGGTGAATATCCTCTGCGTCTATAACCTGATAGAGTAGGCATACGTGGGTCGTCCCATCCGTTTACCAATCCTTCTTGAACTAAAGCTCTTAACTTTCTTTTACTCATTACTGTATAAGTTAAGTTAAGACGATTAAACTCAATTTGTTGTGGACGATATTCTTTATCTTCAAAAGATAATGAACTATCGATTAATTCATCAATAAAGTAATTGTATAATGGACGATGAACTTCAAATTCAAGAGTACAAATTGAATGAGTTACTCGTTCAAAGTAGTCACATTGACCATGAGCGAAGTCATACATCGGATAAGCTTTCCACTTAGTTCCTGTACGATGGTGGGGGTGTTTTATTATACGATAGATTACAGGGTCTCGGAAGTGCATATTAGGGTGTGCCATATCTATTTTAGATCGTAGTACCATAGCACCCTCCTCAATTTCTCCTGTATTCATTTTGTTGAACAACTCCAAACTCTCACTTATAGGTCGATCACGAAAAGGACTATTTATTCCAGCTTGAGTAGGTGTTCCTTTTTGTTTAGCAATGGTTTCGGATGATTGCTCATCTACGTAGGCTTTTCCTTCTTTAATTAAAGAAATTGCAAAGTCCCATAATTGTTGGAAATAGTCACTAGCATAATATATATTATCCCATTGGTAACCTAACCACTGGATATCTTCTTTTATTGATTCTATGTATTCTACTTCCTCTTTAACAGGATTTGTATCGTCAAATCGAAGATTACAGGTTCCGTTATATTTTTCTGCTAATTCAAAATCTATGCAGAAAGCCTTTGCATGTCCAATATGCAAGTAACCATTGGGTTCTGGAGGAAAACGAGTCTGAATACGTCCCTTGTTTTTGTTGTTTTTTAAGTCGTTGACTACTATTTGTTCTATAAAATTCAAGCTTTTTTTCTCTTCGCTTGTAGATTTTGCTTTATCTGTCATAGCTTCTATAATTCTTAGTTCGTAGAATGTTCTGCAAATTTATTATTTTTTTTTGTAATACCTTGATTCCTTCGGACATATAATTTATTTATAGTTCTACTATTCAATATTTATATATTGTATTCGGTGTAATTAATATTTTAGATATCAATAAATGCATTTTTATTTTGAATAGGTTGAGTTCTTATCATTTCAAACACAATCAATTTTCTTTAAAAGAGTCTTTAGAAGTGATAGAAGTGGATTTTTGATTTAAATTTAGTAAAGTGTGAGGTTTTTAATAAATTATTGTTCTATCTTTGCCAAGCTTATCTAATAAGTACTTAGATACTTTTATGAGAAAAGGAGTAGAATTTAAGCAAGTTTTAAAATATGTTATAGGACATGTTTTTTTATTTGGATAAAACCTTTCGAAACGAGTATCTTTGTGATGTTATCCTAAAACAATCTTTTTACCTTAAAGAAACTAATACCTATTGGAAACTAAAAAACAGGACTTTTATTCTAAAGTCCTGTTTTTTTATGTTTAGAAATAGATCCATCCAACTTTATTTTTTCTATATTTGTTATAACAAATTAATTAAATATTCACTAGTGTTTTTATTGCTTTTTTAACTAAACATGATGTGGATTATATTATGTATTTTATAATTATTAAATATAGTAAGAATTATGTTTTCAGGAATAG
>JAAYSY010000281.1 GCA_012518235.1 Bacteroidales bacterium | reverse complement strand
CGTTCTCTAGCTGAGAAACTTGCCCAGGCAAAATGAGGAGTTATAAAACAGTTTTTAGCAGTTAATAACGGATTGTTGGGTAGTGGAGGCTCTTGTGTAAGAACATCAACTCCAGCAGCATAAATTCGATCTTTATTTAAGGCCTCAGCTAAATCCGCTTCATTGATTAATCCACCACGAGCCGTATTTAATAAGATAGTACTGGGTTTCATCATTGCTAAAGACGTTGCGTTAATCATCTGATTGGTTTCATTGTTTAATGGGCAATGTAAGCTAATGATATCACACTCTTTATAAAGGTCGTTTAAGTCTATTTTTTGAATTCCTTCAGGAAGATCATCTTGACTTTTTGAGGTATATGCAAAAACATTTAAACCAAAACCCAAAGCAATTTTAGCTGTTGCCATACCTGTGTTACCTAAGCCTATGATTCCCATTTTTTTCCCAAATAGTTCAATAAGTGGAGTGTCCCAAAAACAAAAATCAGTATGACTGCTCCAACGCCCTTTTCTTACTTCATCGGAGTGTGTTTGTACACGCTGAGCAATATTTAACAAATGAGCAAATGTGAGTTGTGCAACAGAATTTGTGCTATAGGCAGGTATGTTGGTAACAATAATTCCTTTGTCTTTAGCAGCTTCGATATCCACTATATTATATCCTGTAGCTAACACTCCAATGTATTTTAGTTGTGGTGACTTCTCAATAGTTTCTGCTGTTATAGGTGTTTTATTAGTCAGAATTATTTCAGCATTTTTAATGCGTTCAAGAATATTTTCATCGGCTGTTCTATCGTATATTGTACACTCTCCAAGTTTTTCTAGTTCTTTCCAGTTGAAATCACCTGGATTAGCTGCATAACCATCTAGTACTACTATTTTTCTCATTGTTTCTTCTCCTTATATTAATAACTGTTTTACTTCTTTGTTTCACCCCATAAAGAATTCATAAACTTAGCATGTCTTTGTTCAGCAGGGTTTTCTTGAGCCTTCCAGAACCTCTTATTTTTAATTTCCTCTGGTAGATAGTTTTGATTAACAAAATGATTGGCATAATCATGACTGTATTTATACTCTTTACCATATCCAAGGTCTTTCATTAATTTGGTTGGAGCATTACGTAAATGAAGAGGAATAGGTAGGTTTCCTGTCTGCCTAACTTTATTGATGGCTTCATCTATTGCAAGATAAGCCGAGTTGCTTTTAGGGCTTGTTGCTAAATAGATAGTAGCTTGAGCCAAAGGAATTCTTCCTTCGGGCCATCCTATTTTTTGTAATGTATCAAAACAAGCATTAGCTATTAGTAGGGCATTTGGATTAGCTAATCCAATATCTTCTGCTGCAGAAATCACCAATCTTCGAGCTATAAAAGAGGGAGTCTCTCCTCCTTCAATGAGCCTAGCTAACCAATAAATAGCAGCATCAGGATCGCTTCCTCTGATGGATTTTATAAATGCAGAGATAATGTCATAGTGTAACTCTCCTCCTTTATCAAAAGCCATAGGGTTATGTTGTAACCGATCGGTAACCAATTCATTAGTAATAATAATGGGGTCACTAGAAGATGAATTAACTACTAGTTCTAGAATATTTAAAAGTTTACGAGCATCTCCTCCAGAAAAACGAAAAAGACTCTCAGTTTCATTTAATTCTATTTTTCTTGTTTTAAGATAGAGGTCGTCTTTTATAGCTCGTTGTGTGAGCTCCATTAAATCATCGGTACTTAAGGGTTCTAATACATAGAGTTGACAGCGAGAAAGGAGAGGCCGAATGACCTCGAACGAAGGATTTTCTGTAGTTGCTCCAATTAGTGTAATAGTACCCTGTTCTACAGCGCCTAATAATGAGTCTTGTTGTGATTTACTAAAACGATGAATTTCATCAATGAAAAGAACAGGACTAGCTTGATTGAAGAAGCGATTATTTTTAGCTTTTTCAATGACAGCTCTAACATCTTTTACCCCAGAACTAACGGCACTTAAGGTATAAAAAGGCGTTTTTAATTGATTAGCTATAATCTGTGCAAGTGTGGTTTTCCCTACTCCAGGAGGTCCCCACATTATAAATGAAGTGATGCGTCCACCCTCTATCATTTGTCTTAGGACAGAATTAGGACCCACTAAATGTTTTTGACCTATATATTCTTCAAGTGATTGAGGTCGAAGTCTTTCAGCTAATGGTTGCATAGTTTAAAATACCATTCTTATCATAAATCGCACACCACTTTTATTTATATTAGGATGATTGCGATAGGTTAAACGATGTACATACTCAATATGTAATAATTTAAATATATTATAAATTCCAAAACTTGCCTCAAGATAGGGAATGTTTTTATCCATTACATAACTCATAACTTCCCCATCGCGAGTAGGAAACAGAAATAAATCTTCATTACTACTTTTGTATGGATTATTTTTGTCGGTTAATTGACCATATAGACCTTTAATCTTAAAAACTTCTCTCCATTTTAGTCTTTTTATTAACGGAATACGGTTGAACAGCTTTCCATTCATATCATATGTTAGCGTCATTGATGCATACCGATCATTTAAGAACTCCATATTGTTAATTAAGTTAAACGTTTCATTCTCTTGAGTTATATACGATAGATTGGCTGCTGGAAGTATTAGTAAGGGAAAAGGAACCGTATTCCATTGTGCCCCTGCATTGAAGGTAACATCTAGTTTTCCCCACGAGGAGAGCCAAAAACGCTTCCAAATACTAGCTTCGGTTAAATTGAAGTTGTAATCTCCTCCTAATCCATTAACGCCCATTGTGTGAGATACTTTAAATATAGGAGCATCATAAGTTACAGGTCTACGTCTTTGTTTTGTGTTTATAAAGGTTTCTCCAGGAGCATACCGAAATGAAACTCCTAATTCAGAGGTTTTTATTTTATCTATTGGCGATTTTTGCTCGTTATTTTTTAGGTATTCTAATTTTCCTGCAGGCTGGTCTTCTCTATGTTTTGCCGTTGCTTTGAAAGAAAAACCCGTGTGAGTTTCTTTTTCATAAGTAAGTGTGGCATCCTTAACATAGGACATGTGTTCTACTGGAGATACTTTCATTGAGACAAACACATTATCTTTATCAGTCATTAAGTATTTATCCATTGGAGCCATAACATCATTTTTATATGAAAGAGATAGGAAGTGTTTGGGGTATTCCCATGGAAAGAAATCACATTTTTTGAAAGAGTAAGTAACTTCTCCAAAATACTTCCATTTTTTATCTTTAAATCCATAAGCACCATAGCCTTCAAAGAACCAATTAGGATTAAATGCTGCGGTTGTTTTTCCACTTAATCTCAAACGAAAGCCATCTAAATAGTTACTTGTCATTATGGTATTAATAGGTCCAATATCAAATTTGCTAGGATTGCCAGTTTCTACAAAGTTTTCAACAAATGCTTTGGCAGTGAATATAATAAATTTAAATCCAGGTATCTGTTCTAAGCGATTGATAAATAAATCCATATTACTTTCCGTTTTTGTTAAAGGCACTTGTCTTGCTTCAGACCAGAAGCTTTCATCTTTATTCATCATGTCTGATTCTCGAATAACATCTCCTCGGATTCTAAACAAGCGTGCCTCGATGGGCTCAAATTCGTAATTGGTGTATTTTGTTGTTCGCTGAACTTCTACACCTTCTATCGCTTTTAATAATTTGAGTTCTACGATCATGTCATCGTCTGTTAAAACCCAATTTCCATCATCGAGTTGTTCATATTCTTGAACAATATCTAGATTCTCAACAAAGTTTACCCCTGTTTTTTTAGGCAAATTCATAGTGCATTTTTTCACAGCATAGGTTGAGTCTTTCATTACGTAAAGATTCCCTGTAAAACCAAAATCCATAGAGTTTTGAGGGACAAAAGTTAGATGAACACATTCATCGTTTCCAACTTGCACAGTATCCATTAAGTAGAACTTATAAAAAGAAATAGCATTTCTACCTATTGGACTTACAAAGCGTCGTTGTAATAAACGGATGTCATCATCGTAAATATTAATATCAGCAAAAACCTCAGTTAAAACAGTGGATAACATATCACCAGTAGAGAAGAAGTCTTCAATACCTGTTGAGTTAAACCCTTTAATAATCTCTTTTTGTGATTTAGG
>JAAYSY010000006.1 GCA_012518235.1 Bacteroidales bacterium | reverse complement strand
TTTCTATCTACTAAAAAGCTCAAAAGTAATTTCAAAACCAAACTTAAAATCCTTCCAATTTGTTGAACTAAGAAACAAACCCAAATCAAAAATATGAGTTCCTATGCCATATCCCATCTCTACATAAGGATTTAAATGTTTCATACCCAATACGTTTAAATAGAGTCGCTCGTTTAATACAAATCTACTTTCTTTAGTTAAATGACGAAGAAACAAAAAAGGAGACTCGTAGGTTACGTGACCTCTTATATAGTGTCTAGATGAGTTATACCAACGTCCATCTAATAATTGAAAGACTCCTCCTATTTCATCTTTCCAACCAATAGGTAAGTTATGTTTAGTAAATCTGGCAAAATCAACAAAAAACAATTGATCTTGATTGGTGAATTTACCTCCTCCTAATCTATAAGAAACGCTTTTCATTAGACTTAAAGGAATGTATTGCTGTACTTCTAACTCTAATTTTTCATAGCCTCCTGTACTATTCATAAACCCTTTTATGCCACGCTCATAATCAAAAATAATCGTAGGATAATTTCCATGAAGATTAATTTTACGTTTTCCATTCATATAATAGTACTGCCCTGGTGTCCAAGATAACATAACCCGGGGACCACAACTTATATATGTTTTATTTATTTTTTCTTCTATCTCCTCTTCAACATCTTCAGAGTTTCTAGATACGGGTAAATCAATATTTGGTTTTTCAGATTTATTTTTAGATACGGGCTTTCGTCTATGACTGACTAGACCAACCTCAACTGTTAACCCATTGGTAATCTCAATACTGTGATATAAGTTTACATAGTAGTTTTTATAATATTCTAAATCAAACTTTTTTATATCAAAAATACTATCTGGTGTATCCGAGAACTCCTTTAAGGCAGCACTAGCATATAAAGGATTACCTTTTCCTAAATCTAAACGAATGGAACCTCTCTTTTGAGGCCAATATTCAAGACTAGAATTGACAGACCAATAAAATTCTCGTTGCTTAAAGTTATAACCCATTTTAGGTACTATACGCAATAATCGGTCACCATTGAATAAATGATTATATTTAATCGTCTGTTTATAAGAAAGCCCGTTAGTACCACTAAAACTTAACATAAAAGGATTTAATAACGGTGAGAATTTTACATTTCCAAACTGCTCTGATCGAAAAGTATTACTACTTATTAATAAATCACCAAAATCGCCCCAAAAAGTTCTATTTTTCTTCACCTTACTTTTATCTAGCTTAGCTGAATCTTGAGAATATTGGGTATATATATTCTTTTCTTCTTCCGATAATTCAATGGGTCTAAACTTATTAAAAATATCCTGATCGGTACTATAACTACAAGTATCAGTGCTAAACTTATACGATTTTGATAAATCATATTTAGACTCTTTTATCTTTTTAGTTTCTGTTTCAATGGTTTCGTAATCTAAGTTCACATAATAATTTCCATCAACTTTATTACCCAAAAAATTCATGTAGATATGTGCATTATAACAAACAGGTAACAACTCCTTATCTGACCCTAACTCACCCATTTCTATCTTATTATTAAAGATAAAAAATTCCGATCGTCCATAAAAGGTTAAACTACGAACAGTCCAATTGGAGCTACTAATAACCATTTCACCACTCACTAATTGAAAGCTACTTTTTTTAGGCTCATAACTAACTTTATAATGTACGATATCATTCTCATCATAAAAAACAGAATCGAGCGAAAACTCATAGTATTTTTTTGCATTAGCAGCTAATGGTGAAATTAACTTATCATAAAGTAGTGTGGACCCATAAATGTTTATATGAAAATATTCTAGAGTTAACCCTTTAGGGGCTCCAAACCGAGGAATTGTTCCTGTAGCTGCCTTTACCTTTTGGTCATAAATATTAGGAGCTGTATAATGTAAATCGCTATAAGATTCTGCTATATATTGATTCACTCCTCGCTTAGGTTTAAAAAACATAGGTATTAAACGAAACAATATATTTCTACTTTCTATATCAAAGTTTGTTTTTATATATAACTCTGCAGTATATTCACTGATGGCCTCCCCATATATTTTTGCGGCCTCAATGGTATTTCCTATAACTGGTCTAACCGTAGTATAAGACTCTATTTTCTCTTTACTTTCTTGGGCTACAATACCTTCGCACATAGAAAGAACAATGAATATTATTAATATGGAGAATCTATCTCTATTCACTTTTTAAATATTGATTATAGCATACACAAACTTATATAAATAAGCACACATTCTATAAGATATCATTCGTTTTTTATTGGTTATTCCACTAGCAATTTATTAAAAATGAGAGATACAAGGTTATTTATATTAGAAAAAGCTCTATTTTTGCATGATTAAATATTAAAACTTCCACAAATTATGTCAAAAATGCGTTTTTTAGCTTTAAAAGAGCTTTCCAACAGACATCCTTTAGAAGTTACTCCCCCTTCTAACGATTTAACAGAATACTACGCTAGTCATGTATTCGATCAAAAGAAGATGAAGCAGTATCTATCTAATGATGCCTATGAAGCGGTTATGAATGCTAATCTTAAGGGCACACCAATTAATGGTAAAATGGCAGATCAGATTGCTAATGGAATGAGAAGATGGGCCAAATCGCTTAACGTTACTCATTACACGCATTGGTTTCAGCCCCTTACGGATGGCACTGCTGAAAAACACGATAGCTTTATTGATTTTGACAAAGAAGGAACTGTTATTGAGCACTTTTCGGGCAAACTTTTAGTACAACAAGAACCTGATGCTTCCTCTTTTCCTAGTGGTGGAATTAGAAACACGTTCGAAGCTAGAGGATATACAGCATGGGATACTTCATCTCCTGCTTTTGTGGTTGATACAACACTTTGTATTCCCACTATTTTCATCTCCTATACAGGAGATGCATTAGATTACAAAACGCCATTATTAAAATCCTTAGAGGCAGTAAATAAAGCTGCTACAGCGGTATGTAAACTCTTTGATAAAAACATCAATCACGTTTATTCAAATTTAGGCTGGGAACAAGAATTCTTTTTGGTAGATACTGCATTATTTAATGCCCGACCCGATCTTTGCTTAACAGGCAGAACACTTATGGGACACTCTTCAGCCAAAGATCAACAATTAGATGATCACTATTTTGGGTCAATTCCTCCACGGGTAACCGCATTTTTAAGGGAGTTAGAAATAGAATGTCATAAATTGGCTATTCCTATTAAGACAAGACATAATGAAGTAGCACCTAATCAATTTGAAGTAGCACCCATTTTTGAAAATGTAAACCTTGCCAATGACCATAACCAGCAAGTTATGGATTTAATGAAACGAATTGCTCAGAAACACAATTTCACTGTTTTATTTCACGAAAAGCCATATCATGGCATCAATGGTTCTGGTAAACACAACAATTGGTCTTTGTTTACCAATACAGGTGTTAACCTATTTTCTCCAGGGAAAAACCCTAAAATGAATCTACTTTTTCTTACCTTCTTAGCTAATGTATTAATGATGGTTTACAAAAACCAAGATTTACTAAGAGCATCTATAGCTGGAGCAGGTAACAATCATAGACTAGGTGCAAGCGAAGCTCCACCCCCCATTTTATCTATTTTCTTAGGTGAGGAGTTATCTAAAGTATTAGACGAAATAGCTAAACAAGAGAGCAGTCATCATTTATCTAAAGAAGAGCGTTCCACTTTAAAGCTAGATCTTTGTCGGGTACCCGAGATATCACTAGATACTACCGACAGAAATAGAACTTCACCCTTTGCATTTACAGGCAATCGATTCGAATTCAGGGCGGCTGGTTCCTCTTCAAACTGTGCGGCTTGTATGATTGTAATCAACGCAGCCATGGCAAATCAACTCAATGGATTTAAAGCTTCGGTTGATAAACTACAAGAGCAAAACTACAGTAAAGAAGAAGCTTTATTTAAAGTACTAAAACAAACTATCACAGAATCTGAAGCGATTCGTTTTGAAGGGGATGGTTATTCCGAAGAATGGAAAGCAGAAGCCAAACGTAGAGGATTAACTAACATTAGTCATGTACCTGAAGCTCTGAGTCATTACATAAGTGAACAGTCTAAAAATGTATTAATAGGAGAAAGAATATTTAACATCAACGAACTCAATAGTCGATTAGATGTTGAATTAGAAAAGTACACTAAAAAAATACAAATTGAGAGTCGTGTATTGGGTGATTTAGCAATTAATCATATTGTACCCATTGCCATTAGCTATCAAAATAGACTTTTAGAAAATATAATAGGCTTAAAGAAAATATTTTCAGAGGATGAATACGAAGAGTTGAGCCGTGATAGAAAAGATCTTATTAAAGAAATATCCTATCGAATTTCGAGTATTAAGAAACAAGTACAAGAGATGATTGAGGCTAGAAAAGTAGCAAACAAAATGGATAATCAAAGAGAAAAAGCATATGCTTATGCTGATACTGTTTTGCCTTATTTAGATTCTATTCGGTATCACATAGACCATTTAGAAATGGAAGTTGACGATGAAATTTGGCCACTACCCAAATATAGAGAATTACTTTTTGCTAAATAATTGTCAAAAACTATAGTTTTTCAGATAGAAAAACAATCTCTTTTTCTTATTTAGCCTTTTTCTTTTTATATTTGTGTTATATAACATATCATTCCGTTAGAAGTAAACATGGGAAAAAAAGACTATTCACATATTGTAATTTCTGAACAGATTCCTGAAATGTGGAATCCACTAAATGAAAATCAAAGAAAACTCCTCTCTGCTAATTGTATATTTAAGAAATTTAAAAAGAATGAAGACATTTATAGTGAAGGAGATATCCCGGAACACTTAATGTGTCTAATAAGTGGTAAGGTTAAGATTTACAAAGAAGGTGTGGGAGGCAGAAATCAAATCATTAGAATGATTAAACCTGTTGAATATTTTGGATACAGAGCTTACTTTGCATCCGATAAATACGTCACTGCTGCTGCTGCTTTTGAATCATCAGTTATTTGTTTTATTCCCATGAAACTGATTGCTGAATTCACTTGTCAGAATTGCGAAATTTCAACATTCTTTATCAAACAACTTTCTATTGATCTAGGCATTGCTGATGAACGAACAGTTAATTTAACCCAGAAGCATATTAGAGGTCGTTTAGCTGAATCGTTACTATTCTTAAAAGAAAACTACGGATTAGAAGAAGATGGATACACTTTAAGTATTTATTTATCTAGAGAAGATTTGGCCAACTTATCTAATATGACTACATCAAACGCCATCAGAACGCTTTCTAATTTTGCTTCGGAACGAATTCTAGCTATAGATGGACGAAAAATTAAATTAATTGATGAGGAAAAATTAAAGAAAATAAGCAGAATGGGATAATCTGTCTCTGTTTTATTTTTAGCTGTTTTATTTTAAATGCGTATTCAACAAACTACAATATTAAAAGGGAGTGCAATCTATTACACTCCCTTTACTATTGTTACTGACTAGCACAGCTAGTCAAACTCCTTTTTTATTTATCAACAAATTAAAATAA
>JAAYSY010000050.1 GCA_012518235.1 Bacteroidales bacterium | reverse complement strand
TCTGTACGTTGGACACAAACAGTACAAAACATGGTTGCTGATGGAGCAACTGAGTTTGTTGAATGCGGACCAGGACGAGTATTGCAAGGGTTAATAAGAAAAATAGATTCTAGTGTTGAAACAAAAGGAGTATAACACACTCTATGATAATTAGAATCTAAGACATTAAACGCAAACTTTACTTTTTGTATGTAAGGTTTGCGTTTCTTTTTATCAAATACCTCAACATAAGTTTGTAACTTATAACTATATTAGTGAAATATATCTAGTATTAACCCAATTACAATTTCTAGTTTATTTTTGATTAAACAATGGATAAACCTCGTTATGAAGTAGGATATGCCTTAAGCGGAGGATTCATTAAAGGATTTGCTCATCTAGGTGTTATGCAAGCACTAGATGAAGAAGATATTCATCCTGAAATTTTATCAGGCGTGAGTGCAGGTGCTTTAGCCGCTGTTTTTTATGCAGATGGCACGGAACCATATGAAGCATTACAATTCTTTTCTGGCTACAAATTCTCTGACCTAACTCGATGGACACTTCCTAAAAATGGCTTTTTTGATTTAGCTGAATTTATTGATTTTCTTTGTACACATGTTAAGGCAAAAAACATTGAAGACTTAAATATCCCTATGATTATCACAGCAACGGACTTAGATAAGGGTAAGTTAGTACACTTTAAATCGGGTAGTCTTCCTGAACGTGTGGCAGCATCTTGTTGTATGCCTGTTCTATTTAGTCCCATCCAAATTGATGGGGTTAACTATGTGGATGGAGGTGTATTAATGAACTTTCCCCCTTCTACTATTCGTCCCTATTGTGAAAAAGTAATAGGGATTAATGTGAGTCCCATCAATGCCAATGGATATAAAAGTAACATTCTTAATATTGCAATGCGATCGTTTAACTTTATGTTTAATGCCAACTCTTTTCCCCAGCGTCGTCTCTGCGACCTTTTAATTGAACCCAACAATTTAGAAGGATATAGCCGTACAGATTTGGAAAAAGCAGAGGAAATATTTAAGATTGGTTACGATTGCGCAAAAGAGAAACTTTATGAATTAAAACAAATCAAATAAAACCATGAAAAAAATAAAAACAGGATTAGCAGCGTTTGGTATGTCAGGCAAGATATTCCACGCTCCTTTTATCGTTAATAATCCTAATTTTGAACTTACTACAATTGTTGAAAGAAGTAAAACTTTATCAAAAGAAGAGTATCCTAAGGCTACTATTGTGAAGAGTTTTGATGAATTAATTCAAGACCCCGACTTAGAACTAATTGTTGTAAATACGCCCAATAACACTCATTATGAGTTTTGTAAAAAGGCTCTATTGGCCAATAAGCATGTTGTAGTTGAAAAACCTTTTACTACAAATATTGAAGAAGGAAATGAACTTCTCTCTATAGCTAAGAAACAAAATAAAATGCTTAGTGTATATCAAAATAGAAGATGGGATTCTAACTTCTTAACAACTAAAGAGATTATAGACAAGGGGCTTATAGGAAAAATTGTAGAGTTTGAAGCTACAATACCTAGATTTAGAAACTATGTAAAACCAAACTCTTGGAAAGAAGAGACAGACTCGAATGGAGGATTAATTTATGATTTAGGAGCTCATTTAATCGATCATGCTCTTCAGCTTTTTGGAATGCCTGAAGCTGTTTATGCTGATACGGGCAAGTTCAGAGAAAACACCCAGAATGAGGACTACTTTATTATTCACTTAATTAACTCTGAAAAAAATCCAGACGTTAAAATCACATTAAAAGCTAGTTATTTAATGCTTGAGCCTGAACCTCAATTTTTAGTTCATGGAATGAATGGTTCTTATATTGTATACAGCTTTGATAGACAAGAATCCGATTTAAATAAAGGATTAAGACCTAACAATCCTAATTGGGGAGTAATGGATAAAAAAGACTGGGGGTTTCTTCATATTGAAAAAGATGGAGTGGCTACAAGAGAGCCTTATCCTTCTAAAAGAGGAAATTATGGTGAATTTTATCAAAATATATATGAGCATTTAAGACTTAATAAACCATTGCTTACCGACGCCAATGAAGTACATAAAATGACTCATGTTATAGAAGCAGCTTATCGTAGTGCGAATGAAAAAAAAGTAATTACTTTATAACTACTCTCCTATGTTAAATAACAAACTCATTATTTATCAGGTACTACCTCGTCTTTTTGGAAACAATAACTCCTATTGCATTCCCAATGGAACAATTGAGCAAAACAAATGTGGTAAGTTTGCAGATTTCACACCCAAAGCATTAAAAGAAATAAAAAAGTTAGGTACAACGCACATATGGTACACTGGAGTAATAGAACATGCAACTCAAACGAATTACGAAAAATACAATATAAAACCCGATCATCCAGCTGTTGTGAAAGGTAAAGCAGGATCGCCCTATGTCATTAAGGACTACTTCGATGTTGATCCTGATTTAGCTATCCATCCTGATAACAGAATGGAAGAGTTTGAAGAGTTAATTGAACGAACTCATAATGAAGGATTGAAGGTGATAATTGACTTTGTACCTAACCACGTAGCTAGACAATATCATTCGGATAAACAACCTAACAATACAGTACCTTTAGGAGCTAATGATGACTCATCGAGAGCTTTTAGTCCATATAATAACTTCTATTATATTCCTGATACGGCCTTTCATGGTCAGTTTGATATGAAATTGGATGCTAAAGAGCCCTACCATGAATTTCCCGCTAAAGCTACTGGAAACAATCGCTTTGATGCTCATCCAAATAGTAATGATTGGTATGAAACAGTAAAGCTCAACTATGGTGTAGACTTTATTAACGGAGGCAATCATCATTTTGACCCTATACCCGATACGTGGACAAAAATGCTAGAAATTCTTCTTTTTTGGGCATCTAAGCAAATTGATGGGTTGCGTTGTGATATGGTGGAAATGGTTCCTGTTGAGTTTTGGGAATGGGCAGTTCCAAAAGTAAAAGCACAATACCCTAACCTATTATTTATTGGAGAAATATACCAACCTCACCTATATAAATTATATATTGAGAAAGGTGGATTTGATTATCTTTACGATAAGGTTGGATTGTATGATACACTACGAAACATAATTTGTGGTAATCAATCGGCTACAGCTATCACTCATTGTTGGCAAAGTTTGAATGGTATTCAAAACAAAATGCTTAACTTTTTAGAAAATCATGATGAGCAAAGAATAGCTTCGCAGTTTTTTGCTTCAAATCCATTCAAAGCTATACCAGGACTTATTGTTGCTGCGTGTATGAATACAAATCCCATACTAATTTACTTTGGACAAGAACTTGGAGAGTTAGGAATGGAAGCCGAGGGATTTAGTGGTAGAGATGGAAGAACCACTATTTTTGATTACTGGAGCATCTCTACCATACGTAGATGGAGAAATAATGGAGACTTCAATAATAAAAACTTAGGAGCAGAGTCTGTAAAATTACTCAATACTTATCGGAAAATTTTAAACTTATGCCGCACTGAAAAAGCAATAAATCAAGGTCTATTTTTTGATTTAATGTATGCCAATATAGAAGGTTGGAGATTCAATCAAGATAAACAATACACTTTCTTCAGGAAACACAAAAAAGAACTTATACTTTTTGTGGTTAATTTTGATGGGGTAAAAGCAGATGTAGCTATTAATATTCCTCAACACGCTTTTGAATACCTTAACATTAAAGAAACACCTACTATCATAGGTCTTGATTTACTAAGTAATGAATCAGAAGAATATTCCTTATTATCTACTAAGGCGACCAATATTTCTGTACCTAAATACAGTGCAAGAATTGTTAAATTCACCTTAGAATAAGGTTTTTAAGCCCACATAACCCTAAAAATGAGGGAAAAAGAAAAAAAGGAGATGTTTTATTGTTAAATATATAATTTAATAACTATCTTTGACTTATATATAAATAAAACAAGTAGGAAACTCACAATGCAGTTGTTAACCCTCATTATTATGAGTTGAATACACTCCACGTTTTATTTTTTCCAATATAATATAAAACAACATAGAGTAAAACAATAATTCAGATTGCTTATATATTAAGTAACTTAAAGGATGAAATACGATGATAGTATTCTCTTCTATTCAAAAAAAGCTTTACTCCAAGCAATGCTGAATAATCAATAACTTTACCGCATTAGAATGTATAACATTATTCAATTAAATGAAAAAAGGATGCCTGAATTACAGGCCATCGCGAAAGAATTAGGCTTAAAAAAGATTAGTGCTTTACGCAAAGAGGAATTAATCTACAAAATACTTGACGAACAAGCTATTGCTGGAGCCAATAAAAAAGTAGAAGCTGACAAGAAAAAAGAAGATAATAATAAAGGACGTCGAAGAAGACGTGTTACGGTTAAAAAAGAAGTTGCCAACAAGGTAATGTCTGCCAATACTAAAGGAGAAACAAAAAAAGTTGATCAAGATGATAAGTCTAACAAAACTCCTCAAAGAGTAATATCTAGATCAATTGAGAAACAAGAGCCCAAAGCTGCTCCTGAGAAACAAGAAACTCCTAAAGCTGAGACTAAAGAAGTTACAAAACCGCAACCTCAAGCTGCTGATAAAAAAGCAAG
>JAAYSY010000280.1 GCA_012518235.1 Bacteroidales bacterium | reverse complement strand
AGACGAAGTTGATTTTTTGTTCTTACTAAATTATGCGTTGGATACTCTATTTTATAATAAGTATCTCCATTAATGTAATCCGTTAAAAAACGAACACACTGCATGTAAGGAAATAATTTAACAGCAAAAGGAAGATTTTCTATTTCTATAGGTGTCAAAAACGCTTTGGCAGATTCTAAGTAACCTTTAGTAAAGCTCTTAAAGATATCCATATTAAAAGAAACTTGATTCAAATCAGGATCATCTTCTTGTGTTGTATTAGCTCCTGTACGTAAAAAATCACCATAGTCAGAGAAGATAAAATTAGGCATGGTCGTGTCCAAATCAATCACACATAACACATTACCCTCCTCATCAAAGAGAATATTATTGACTTTACTATCCCCATGACAAATTCTCTTGGGCAGTTTACCCTCTCGGTGAAGGCGTTCAGCCATACACATTTCTTCGGCTCTTTTTTCAATCTCATCAATGATATCTTGCACCTCGTCTATCCGATTGGCTTTGTTATTTTTCAAAGCCTCCTTAAACTCTTCTATTCTAAATTCCATATTATGAAAATTTGGAATGGTATCCCCTAAAGGCTCTTCTAAATCAGCAAGCTGATATTCAAACTGACCAAAAGCACTTCCTGCATAGTATGAGGATTCCGGATTGACTGCTTGAAGAGTTGTAGCATCCGAAATAAGTATAGTAACACGCCAATAACTTTTTCCATCAAACCAATATGTTTTATCATCGGTGGTTTTAATTAGCGTAAGAACACGACGGGTAATATCTTGAACTCCTTCTTCTTTTAATTTCTTTTTTATATGGTTGGTAACTAACCAAATGTTGTTTTGCAACAACTCTACATCTTGAAAAACAGCGTGGTTAATTCGTTGTAATACATAGTTGGGAGTATCTGGAGAAACAGTTTCCACACAATAGGTATCGTTAATTAAACCACTACCTAAAGGAGTTATCCCTTTAATTTCCCCTTCCAACTTAAAGTGGGAAAGTAAACTTTCAAAGTCTTTCACTATAAAATTCATTTTTTAGATTTATTAGCTAACTATAAAACTAAGTAAACTATTTAGAGAATAAAAACAAACATCAATCTTATTTTTTAACATTGTAATTTCATACTTAACCAAATTTACATACTATCTTCGGAAAATTTTAACCTTAATATAAAGAAGATAAGCAACAGTATTTATTTCGCTTTAATTTATTTTTTGCCATTATCCTTATTACTTATAAGTTGCGAATGGGATAACGACGATATAAACTACATAGAAGTTGATAAAGGAGACCTTAAAAACCTAAGCATTGATTTAGCTGGTATCAATCCTAATGAACTTATAGAAATACCTAACAATAGTTTTTTTATTATAGCTTATCTGATGATGCTTTTAAACTGATTAATCAGCAATTCTATCTTGATGGAATCGCTATATCTTCTTGGACTAATTCAACCCAGGCTCTAATTAGTGTTCCTGAGGTTGACGATGAAGTGCATTACCTTAAGTTGAAAATGGAAATTAGCGATCATAGTCTTTTGAGTTATTTGCTAGCTTCAAAAGGTTATGCTATGTATGAGGGAACATATAATTTTAGAATTAAAATTACAGAAGAAGGATCTAGCCGATTAAATACCCGACAAAGCTTAGCTGATGGCAAATACTTAAGAGTCGATTGGGATAATCCTAAAGGTATTACCATGAAAGAATATATTGTATATGACGATTATCAAGATACAATTGCCCATATAACCGACTTAACTAATACTTTCTTTATTGATAAAAACTACGTCTATGGTTATAAAAAATATACCATTGAAGGAATTCCTGATAAAAAACAACAATCAAACTATATCGAGTTTTTTCAACCTTCATATACTCCTATAACCAATGACAATACAACTATTGAAATTCAAAACTTAAATGACTTTCTAGTTACTTGGAAAAACAAAAATCCCTACCCTATTCAATATGTTGTTTTATATAATAACAAACCAATATTGGTACCTGCCGGTAATCTACAAGTAACAGTTAATAGAGATAACTTATTCCCCATACAAAATGAATTCTTCGATTTATATATGCTACCTGTAACAGCAGATTATACTAATTATGCAAAATATAATTCGGCTCGTATCGGCCTACGCGATAAGATGTTAAATAAAACAGATTTTACCATCGATTACACTTACTATAATGAGCAATTATACATCATTACCTTTAATGACTTAATTATTTATGATACACATCGCAATATGCAAGTTGTACATCAATCTCCTATTGAAATAACCCATACGGGAAATATAATAAAAGTCGCTGACAATGGTTATATAGGCATACTAGGAAACAATTTAACGGTATATGCTCCGCTAGCAAAAGAAAAACTAAAAAGCTTTGAGAAAGTAAAAAACTTCTTTTTTGGTGGAAATCTATTGATGGTTCACTTTGAAAACAATCAGCACCCCTCATTTTACGATTTAGATACACTAGAACCTCGGATAATAGAAGGTTTAGAAGACTATACGTCCAATACTAGTAGTTTTCATTTAGCCTTGAATGGAGATTATTTAATTTGTAAAAACTATCAACAAGAGATTATACTATTAAAAATTGAAGATCATAAAGCCATATGGACTAAAACAATAAATCAATTAAATGGTGATCCTGTTTTTAACCCTACTAATCGAACTGAAGTTCTATTTTATGATTCTTTTAATACCATTGAAATAAGAAACCTGAAAGATTTATCACTTAAAAAAAGTATTCAAGGTACTTTCTGTAATATCGATCCTGAAACTGGAAATCTTCTTTATTGTAGCAGCTATGAAAACCCTATTACATTTAAGCTGCTAGATAAAACATATACTACCACATTATTAAATATAAAAGCAAAACATTTAGGTAATACAAAAGCCTACTTCTTTAATAATATTTTCATCTATAACGACTACTATTTAGACTATAGCACAACATTAAAACCATGAGAAAATCAATAGTACTGATTCTTTTACTATTTATTAGTTTAGGAACAAAGGCGCAATTCAGCATAAACTATTCAGTAGGCTATGGAGATTATAAAATGAGTGATCTTAAAGCCCTAACTCAACTTGCATTTGACTTAGGCAAAGAATCGGAACAATTACCTCAAGGATTACGCCTTGTCGATAACTTCCCTGCCTATGTAACCCACACCATGGATGCTCTGTATCGCATCAAGATGCACGAATTTGGCGTTAAAGCCTCTTACCTTACAACAGGGTCTAAAATGGCCTATTCCGATTATTCTGGCTCTTATATAGAGAAAATTGTAGCTAATGGATATAGAGTAGGATTAATGTATAGGGTTCATTTTTATACATTGCCAATAAACAATAAAAATTATAAAGTCTCTTTTTTAGCGGAACTCTCTCCTGCTCTATTGTTTTCATCACTAAAAACAGAAGGAGAAATTAAAATTTATGATGTAAATAATGAGCAATCGAAAGAGAATTTTTCTGAGGATAAAATTAAAAAAACAGCCTACTCCATTCAACCTCTAGCAGGTACTCAGTTGGCTTTATATAAACACTTTCTTTTTACAATGACAGCAGGATACGATTTTTCGCTTGGAGCCAAATTAAATCCTCTTCATCGAATAGACTGGAGTGGATTTAGATTCAACTTAGGTGTAGGTTATGCCTTTTAGTTAGGCACAGTAACTAAAAACAAAGATGACTAGGGCAAATGATACACTTGCCCTAGTCATCTCATCTATTTGCCCTAGTCATATGCAAACGCTCACCTTATGCTTGTCTTATACTGATATAGATCGACAGTTTTCTTGTTAAATAACTAACTAAATAGACATGCTTTCAAAACTTAGTATCTTTGATACGACAAACAACTATACTGTCTTCGTGTATTATGGATAATAAGTTGTGAATTGCTTTCAAAACTTAGTATCTTTGATACGACAAACAACCTTTACATT
>JAAYSY010000279.1 GCA_012518235.1 Bacteroidales bacterium | reverse complement strand
CGAGAAACACGCTGGACTGTTTAAAGTATATCAGGCAATTGAAAGATAAAGAAATACCTGTCTTTTTTGAAAAGGAAAACATCAACACAATGGATGCCAAAGGCGAAATAATGCTCACCATCATGGCATCACTTGCACAACAAGAAAGCCAGTCACTTAGTCAAAACGTAAAACTTGGCATTCAATACCGATACCAGCAAGGCGAAGTGCAAGTGAACCATAATCGTTTTCTAGGCTATACAAAAGATGACAACAACAAACTAGTAATCAATCCGGAACAAGCAAAAGTTGTTAAGCGGATTTACCGGGAATATCTAGAAGGAGCAAGTTTGGTTCAAATAGCACGTGGACTTGAAGCCGATGAAATACTTACTGCAGCTAAACGATCCAAGTGGCGACCTGAGTCGATTAAAAAGATATTACAAAACGAAAAGTATATTGGGGACGCATTGCTTCAAAAAACATATACTGTAGATTTTTTAACAAAGAAACGAGTTGTGAATAACGGTCATGTTCCCCAATATTATGTAGAAAATAACCACGAAGCCATCATTCCGAGAGAGATTTATCTACAAGTCCAAGAAGAAATGATGCGAAGGGCAAACATTCGAAACGGAAAAACTGGAAAGAAAAGAGTGTATAGCAGCAAGTATGCTTTGTCGAGTATTGTTTTTTGTAAAGAATGTGAAGGTGTTTTCCGAAGGGTACATTGGAATAACCGCGGATACAGATCTATTGTATGGCGATGTGTTAGTAGACTAGAAGGAAAAACGCATCTTTGCAATGCAGAAACAATCAGAGAAGATGAACTACACCAAGCAATAGTACAAGCTATCAATGAAGTGTTGGGAAACAAGGATAACTATTTGAATATATTAATAGAAAATATTGAAACAGTTTTGAATGAAAATGCGGATAAACCAACAACTGATATTGAGGAAAAGTTAGAAGAACTTCAAATGGAACTGCTGAGGCTCGCAAATTCAAAAGAAGACTACGATGATGTAGCGGAAGAAATATACCGATTGCGGGAACCGAAGCAAGAAGTCATGATGAAAAACGCAGCGCGAGAAGGACTCGGACAGCGGATTGAGGAAATGACAAAATTTTTAAAAGAGCAGCCAAAGCAACTTGAAACGTATGACGATTTGTTAGTAAGGAGATTGATTGAGAAAATAACGATTCATGAAAGAGAATTAACAATTGAATTTAAATCGGGGATTGAGATTGCAAAAATGACTTGAAATATTTATTTAGCAATTAATCAAACACACTACTAAATAAATCACCCTATAGTAGGCAAAAGTCAAATATTACTTGAGATTATCAAACCTTCATTAGTATAATAGAGTAAAGTTATGTATCGTGTGATATAGTATTTTCTTTTGTTATATGATGGAGGTTTTTTGCATGAATTCACAGGAGAAGGCATTGTTAAGAATGATGTTTAAAAATAAAATTTATGAAAGTGATGGGCAGGCATTTGAAGATTTATTTACATCTGTAATGAATTATGCAGAAAAAGGTTTTAGAACCATTAAACCTTGGGGGAACATTGGTGACAGAAAAAATGATGGGTATATAAAAAGTACAGGAACCTTCTATCAGGTTTTTGCCCCTGAAGAAATAGAAAAGTCTTATCCTAATACAGTTAAAAAAATACACACAGATTTTAATGGGTTGATAGAACAATGGAGTTCGGTCAGCAGTTTCTATTTTGTGATTAATGATAAATATAAGGGTGTAAATGCTGATGCAGAACAAAAAATGGAACAAATAAAAAAAGACTATAATCTCGTTAATGCGGGAATACTTACCGCAAAAGATATTGAAAACATATTATTTAATTTAGAAGATGACCAGATTTTTCAAATAGTCGGTATGTTACCCGACCCTAGT
>JAAYSY010000049.1 GCA_012518235.1 Bacteroidales bacterium | reverse complement strand
CTCATGCTTGACAATCAAGTATCAACAAAAGAAGAATTAAGAGATTTAGGATTTGAATCTACAGGAGAATTAACTCCAACATCAAACTTCAAACTAGACAAAGAAGGTATAACTTTTATCTATAATGTATATGAAATAGTACCTTATGCTATGGGTATGGTATCGATAACAATTCCTTATAGTAAAATTTCTCATTTATTTAACAGTAACCCCATTTTACAGTCTGTTCTTAACTAAAAAAGAATGCATTTATGGATTATATATTAAAATATTTCCCAGAGTTAACAGAAAAGCAAAAAAAACAATTTCAAAGTCTTTATGACTTATACATGGATTGGAATAGTAAAATCAATGTAATATCAAGAAAAGATATAGAAAATCTATACCTACACCATGTATTACACTCACTAGGAATTGCAAAATATATACGTTTCAAACCCAATACAGAAATATTAGATTTTGGAACTGGTGGTGGTTTTCCAGGCATACCTTTGGCTATATTCTTTCCTGATGTACAATTTCACCTCATTGATAGCATACGAAAAAAAGTAAGAGTAGCACAAGAGGTAGCACAAGCTATCCATCTTAATAATGTTACTTTTGATCATATAAGAGGAGAAGATGAAAAAAAGAAATATGACTTTGTAGTCAGTCGTGCTGTGATGAATTTACCCGACTTAATACAAATCATTCAAAAAAACATAAAAAAAGAACAACAAAATGGCATCCCAAATGGATTGATATGCCTTAAAGGGGGCGACTTAACTCAAGAGGTTAAACCCTTTAAAAACAAAGCCATCATTCATCCTTTAACAACAGATTTTGAGGAAGATTTCTTTGATACAAAGAAAGTGGTTTTTGTACCTTTATAAAGATTAAAGCAAGATTATGAGAATTAAAAGATTTGAATTTAATATGTTCCCTGTTAATACTTATGTATTATGGGACGAAACTAAAGAAGCAGTAATTATAGACCCTGGGTGTTTTTATGAAGAAGAAAAACAAATATTAAAAGACTATATTACTGATAATAATTTAACGGTAAAGCACCTATTAAATACACACTTACATCTTGACCATATTTTCGGCAATCCCTTTGTAGAAAAAGAGTTTAATATCTCGCCTTCTGCAAATAAAGCCGATGAGTTTTGGATAGAAGAAGCACCCAAACAAAGTCGACTTTTTGGCTTTGAATTAAAAGAAAAACCCATTCCTATCCAACACTACCTTTATGATGGTGATGTGGTTACTTTTGGGAATAATTTATTAGATGTAATTCATGTACCTGGACACTCCCCTGGAAGTATCGTATTTTACAATAAAACAGAACACTGCATGTTCTCTGGAGATGTGCTTTTCCAAGGAAGCATCGGTCGTGCTGATCTAACAGGAGGTAATTTTGATGAGTTAATTGAGCACATTTGTAGTAGACTGTTTGTGTTACCCGAACAAACAGTGGTTTATCCTGGACACGGTCCTTCTACTACCATAGGAAATGAAAAAAAGAACAATCCATTTTTTAGATAAAAACACATAGTTATGGAAACTAATGAATTAAAATACCGGCATATAGGTATATCGTCTTGTGATGTGAAAGTTATGTTACAAAAAGTTGGTGTAGACTCTTTAGATGAACTAATAGAGAAAACTATACCTAACAACATCCTCTACAAAGAGCCTCTAAAACTTCCTGAGACCCTAACAGAATATGATTTTTCAAAACATATTCAACAACTGTCTGAAAAGAACAAGCTTTTTAAGACTTATATAGGACAAGGATGGTATAACACCATAACACCTGCCGTTATCAAACGCAATGTACTTGAAAACCCAGTATGGTACACATCATATACGCCTTATCAAGGAGAGGTTTCACAAGGAAGATTAGAAGCTTTAATGAATTTCCAAACTATGGTTTCTGACCTTACTGGACTTCCATTAGCGAATAGCTCATTACTAGATGAAGCAACAGCTGGTGCTGAGGCTATGACTATGATGCATAACTTGCGAACAAGAGAACAAAAAAAGAATAATGCAAATACTCTTTTCGTGGATCAAAGTGTTTTCGCTGAAACACTAGCTGTAATTAAAACAAGAGGCATTCCGCAAGGATTAAAAATAGTTGTAGGAGACTTTAAAGAACTTAGCTTTACTCCAGACTTGTTTGGATGTATTATACAATATCCTAACGCCTATGGAGCGATAGAAGATTATGAAGAGTTTGTTAAAAAAGCACATGAAGCAGAGTGTAAAGTAGCTGTCGCTGCTGATATTTTAAGTTTAGCTCTATTAACTCCTCCTGGAGAATGGGGTGCTGATATTGCATTTGGAAGTACACAACGTATGGGTATTCCCATGTATTATGGTGGACCTTCAGCTGCTTATTTTGCTACTCATAACGAACACAAGCGAAGTATTCCAGGTCGAATTATTGGCTGGTCTAAAGATCGAAACGGAAAGTTATGTTATCGTATGGCACTTCAAACTCGTGAACAACATATCAAACGAGAAAGAGCCACTTCTAATATTTGTACTGCCCAAGCTCTATTAGCTACTATGGCTGGATTCTATGCTGTTTATCATGGAGCTAAAGGATTAAAACAAATTGCTTCTCGCATTCATAGCATAGCAACTCTACTTAATAAAGAAATTGAGTTACTTGGTTACACTCCTTTAAATAATCTTTTCTTTGACACACTACTTTTTCAAATCCCTAATACAACTAGTCTAGAAAAAATAAAAAAAATAGCTTTAGCTAACCAAGTAAACTTAGTTTATTATGAACAGAACAAAGTAGGTTTAAGCATTGATGAAACTACAGATAGTAAAGACCTAAATACGCTTGTTACTATCTTTGCTGAGGCAGTAGACAAAAAAGCTGACACCATAACAAACTCCAATAGTCAAAGTATAATAGAGAGTTCACCACTAAAAAGAAGTAGTGATTTTCTTACACACGAGGTATTTAATAAATACCACACAGAGACTGAGATGATGCGTTACATCAAACGACTGGATAGAAAAGACATCTCATTAGCACATTCTATGATTTCATTAGGATCATGTACTATGAAATTGAATGCCGCATCCGAAGTCTCCACTATGACTTTACCCGGATTTATGGGACTTCACCCATTAGCACCCAAAGATCAAGCTAAAGGATTCCAGGAATTAATAGAAAACTTAGGGGAGTTACTTCAAACTCTAACTGGATTCGAAGGGATTAGCTTCCAACCTAATTCTGGGGCTGCTGGAGAATATGCTGGATTACGTGTTATCCGTTCTTATTTAGAATCCATAGGAGAAGGGCATCGTGATAAAGTTATTATTCCAGCCTCAGCTCATGGTACAAATCCAGCTTCAGCAGTACAAGCAGGTTATAATCCTATTACTTGTGCTTGCAATGAACAAGGAGATGTTGATATGGACGATTTCAAAAAGAAGCTAGATAAGTATGGAGATGAAATAGCAGCTCTAATGATAACGTATCCTTCTACTCACGGTATTTTTGAAGAAAATATTGTTGAAATATGTCAACTCACTCATGATTGTGGTGCTCAAGTCTATATGGATGGTGCCAATATGAATGGACAAGTAGGATTAACAAGTCCAGGACTTATTGGAGCTGATGTTTGTCATCTTAATCTTCATAAAACATTTGCTAGTCCTCATGGTGGTGGTGGTCCTGGCGTAGGTCCTATTTGTGTAGCAAAACATCTTATTCCTCACCTACCTGGACATACCTCTTTCAGCCATAGTGATAATCAAGTATCAGGAGCTCCTTATGGTAGTGCTGGTATCTTACCTATTACCTATGGTTACATTAGAATGATGGGTATTGATGGATTAACTCAAGCCACTAAAACAGCTATTCTTAGTGCTAACTATTTAGCTAAATGTTTCGAAGACACCTATGGCGTTGTTTATAGAGGAGAGAATGGCTTTGTTGGACACGAAATGATTCTTGAGTGTAGAAAGGTTAAAGAAGAAACTGGAGTAACTGAGGTTGATATTGCGAAACGACTAATGGATTATGGCTATCATGCTCCAACTTTATCTTTCCCTGTACCAGGAACTCTAATGATAGAACCCACAGAAAGTGAAAGCTTATCTGAATTAAATAACTTCGTAGATGTTATGCTAAGTATTTATGAAGAAACTCAAGAAATAAAAGAGGGAAAAGCTGATAAAGATAATAATGTATTGTGTAATGCTCCTCATCCAGAATACGAGGCTGTAAGTGATGAATGGCCTCATCCATACACTAGGCAAAAAGCTATTTATCCTATCAAGAGTGTAAAAGATAATAAGTTCTGGATTAATGTCTCTCGTATAGACGACACATTGGGTGATAGAAATTTACTGACTACCCGTTATGAAACGTTCGATAATTAATATATTATAAAAATACTACAACATAAAAAAGGTCTTCATTCAGAAGACCTTTTTTATATTAAATCAGCTAATAGACTACAATCAACAACTGAAATTTAACTCAAACATCTCAAGTTCACAATTGCCTATAAATCTG
>JAAYSY010000278.1 GCA_012518235.1 Bacteroidales bacterium | reverse complement strand
CCATGAATAATTTTACATTTTATAGTCCTACTGAATTTGTTTTTGGTAAGGATAGTGAATTACAGGTTGCAGACTTAGTGAAGAAGTATGGTGGAAGTAATATTCTATTAGTTTTTGGAGGAGGATCGATATTTAAAAGTGGTTTATTAGATAGAATAGAAAACAAATTAGATTCAGCTAATATAACCTATTCTAGATTAGGGGGGATTCAACCTAATCCTTTAGATACAAAGGTTTACCAAGGTATTGAGCTTTGTAGAAAGGATAAAATTGATTTGATATTAGCAGTTGGAGGAGGATCAGTTATTGATACTGCAAAAGCAATTGCTGCAGGTGTACTTTATGAGGGTGACTTTTGGGATTATTTTGAAGGTAAGGAAATACCTAAAAAAGCACTTAAAGTTGGAGTTGTTTTGACTATTCCTGCGGCAGGAAGCGAAGGATCTGGTAATAGTGTAATTACAAAAGTACAAACACTTCAAAAATTAAGTTTGCGTACACCAGGAGTGTTACGTCCTGTCTTTTCTATTATGAATCCTGAACTTACTTATACACTTCCTGCTTATCATACTGCTGCTGGTATAGTAGATATGATGGCTCATATAATGGAGCGATATTTCTCAAATACAAAAGAGGTAGAGTTAACTGATAGTCTTTGTGAGTCCCTATTGAAAGTCATTATCAAAGAAGCATTACGACTAAAAGAAGACCCTACTAATTATGGGGCACGTGCAAGCATAATGTGGGCTGGAACATTAGCACATAATGGAATTTTGGGAACAGGGCGAGAGGAGGACTGGGCTTCACACTTTATGGAGCATGAGATAAGTGCTTTATATGGTGTGGCACATGGAGCTGGATTAGCTGTTGTTTTTCCTGCATGGATGTCTTATGTAGCTAGGCATAATGTGGATAAAATAGCTCAATATGCAATACGTGTGTGGGACGTAACTCCTAATGGTAAAGATAAGCATGAGATAGCAAAGCAAGGAATAGCTTTATTAAAAGTCTTTTTAAAAGAAATAGGAATGCCAACAACTTTCTCTGAGTTAGGAATTGATCAACCCAACATTGATGAAATGGTTAAACGTTTACACCAGAATATGGGGGAGTCTATCGGGAATTATTTAGGTTTGAACGCAAAAGATACACAGAAGATTTATAACTTAATGAAATAAATTATGTTTTCTAGAAAGGTCATGACTGTATTATTGTAGTTTTTTTGTAATATTAAAAAATAAAAAGGGCTGATATTCTCTCGTATAATATCGAGATATTTATCAGCCCTCATTTTCTATTTGATTTCGATATTTTCTTTCATATCAATTTCTTCACCTTTAGCATCATAAAAAAGATACTGGAGAAAAGCCAGTTTCTGATTAGGTATTATTTTCATCCCAAAACCATATTGCATTTGCCATTTTCTTTTAATGGAGAATACTCCTTGATTGATATAGGCAGCAACATAAGGATGAAGGTGCAGAGAAAATTTCTTTGTCTTCATTTTGTGGACAAGATAATCTATTTTACTTTCTAATGCATCAGTAAATAGAATGGATGATTTGATTTTTCCTTCTCCAAAACAAGTAGGACAGGTCTCAGCTGTATCAACAGTCATTGCTGGGCGTACTCTTTGTCGAGTAATTTGCATCAATCCAAATTTACTTAATGGTAAAATATTATGTTTGGCTCTATCCTTTTGCATATTAGAGCACATTCTTTCATATACTTTTTGACGATTAGAGGAATCACCCATATCGATGAAATCGATAACTATTATCCCTCCAATATCACGTAATCGCAGTTGTCTTGCAATTTCATCTGCTGCTCCCAGATTCACCTCTAGGGCATTAGCTTCTTGTCCATTTGCATTTTTTGTGCGATTACCACTGTTTACATCTATAGCACATAAAGCTTCGGTCCTTTCAATAATTAAGTAAGCTCCACGTTTATAAGATACAGTTTTACCAAACGATGATTGAATTTGTTTGGTAATATTAAAATTATCAAATATAGGTCGTTTTCCTCTATATAGTTTTACAATATTGGTCCGTTCAGGAGCAATTAATGAAATGTAATTTTTAATTTCGTTGTAAACCTCTTCTTGATTGACGTGAATGTTTTCAAAAGAAGGGTTGAATAAATCACGAAGTATAGCAACAATACGGCTAGTTTCCTCATAAAGAAGAGTTGGGTATTTTGTTGCCATTTGAACTTTTCGTGTCACATCAGTCCATCGGTTTACTAATACTTTTAATTCGCTGTCGAGCTCAGCAACACGTTTTCCTTCAGCTGCTGTACGTACAATAACCCCTAAGTTTTTGGGTTTTATACTTAATATAAGCTGTTTTAAACGTGCTCTTTCAGCATTTGATTTTATTTTCGTAGAGATAGAAACATTATCATTAAAGGGTATTAAGACTAAGTTCCTTCCTGCAAAAGATAGCTCTGAAGAGAGTCTAGGGCCTTTAGTCGATATGGGCTCTTTTACTACTTGAACTACAACTTCTTGTCCTACTTTTAATACGTCTGATATTGTACCACCCTTTTTAAGGTCTGGATGAATAGCAGCTTTACTGATAGGAGCTAATTTTTTTCTGTTACTTGTAACTCGTCTTGTAAAACGATCAAGAGAGTTAAATTGAGGACCTAAATCTAAATAATGAAGAAAAGCATCTTTCTCATAACCGACATCAACGAAACAAGCATTCAATCCTGGCATCAATTTCTTGACGCGACCAAAGTAAATATTTCCAACGGAGAAAGTGTTAGAACTTTCTTCGCTTTGTAGCTCTACAAGACTTTTATCTTCTAGTAAAGCTATAGATATTTCTTTGGGTTGTACATCTACTACTAGTTCGCTTGTCACAGTTATTCTTTTAAATTATACTTTTACTTTTTGATTATTTTGTTGTTTTATTACAAAAATAATCGTTGGTTTGCTTGAAAAACAAACAAACTTGAAAGCATAAATACCTCCAAGTTTGTTATAGTTATTACTTTAGACTCACAAGTTATTTTTTGCTTTTATGTCTATTCTTTCTTAGTCTTTTTTTACGTTTGTGAGTAGACATTTTACGTCTTTTTTTCTTTTTTCCGCTTGGCATATGCTTATCGCTTTATAGGGTTAATACTTAAAATTATATTCTTTATTAATCTTTATTTTTCTTCTTGACCTTGTTATTCTTTTTTACTAAATTAGTAAACATCTTTGAAGGCTTAAACGAAGGGATATAGTGTGCTGGAATAATGATAGTTGTATTTTTAGAGATGTTGCGAGCTGTTTTTTCTGCTCTCTTTTTCACTATAAAACTACCAAAACCGCGAAGGTAAACATTTTCATTAGTTGCTAAGGATTCCTTAACAACCTCCATGAAAGCCTCTACCGCAGCAAGTGCTGTCGCTTTTTCTATTCCGGTTTTCTTTGAAATTTCGTTTACAACGTCTGCTTTAGTCATTTTTTTGAATTAAATAATATTTAGTTATTTATATCGATAATTTTGGTTTGCAAATATATAGCTTTTTCGGTTTGCAAAAAAATATAAAACAACAAAAAACGATAAACGATAATTCTTCCTTCCTTTTGATATATAACTAATTATAGCCTTTTAAAGAATGAAATCCAATATATAAGATCTATTTCACCTTATAATACAGCAAATATAGTTTTATTTTGTTTATCTGCTTGATTTTTATGCAAATAAAATATTATTTCTATGTTATTAGCTGGAAAATATAATAAAATAAATTTCTCTTGTCTGAATGTTATTCTTTGGATTTTCAGTAACAAAGTGAAGATCTTATAAGAAATTAAGGTATAAATGCATTATGTAGTATCTTTGCTTTAAATACAACGGAGATGAAAAAAACGTTTAGTGAAGAAATTATAGGTTGGTATTTAGAGAATAAGAGAGATTTACCTTGGCGAAATATTACTGATCCTTATCGTATTTGGGTATCAGAAGTTATATTGCAACAAACCCGAGTAGCACAAGGATATGATTATTATTTACGATTTATCGAGAAGTTTCCTACTGTAAGCGATTTAGCTGCTGCTGCTGAGGATGAAGTGTTAAAATGTTGGCAAGGACTAGGTTATTACTCTAGAGCTCGCAATATGCATGCTGCGGCAAAAAGTATGAACGGGGTTTTTCCTACAACATATGAAGATGTTTTAGCACTAAAAGGAGTAGGGGATTATACTGCAGCAGCTATTTGTTCCTTTGCTTATAAAATGCCCTATCCTGCGATTGATGGTAATGTATATCGTGTATTGTCTCGATGCTTTGGTATTGATGATCCTATCGATACTGCTGCAGGAAAGCGTATATTCAAAGAGTTGTCTCAAGAACTCATAGATATTAATCAACCAGACATATATAATCAAGGAATGATGGAGTTTGGGGCATTACATTGTACGCCTAAATCTCCCCATTGTTCTATTTGTCCTTTTTCATCTCATTGTATTGCTTTAGATGAGGGAACAATCGATTTGTTACCAGTGAAAAAAAGTAGGGTCAAGGTACGTAATCGTTATTTTAATTATTTTTATATTGAAATAGATAAAAAGTTCACTTTCTTAAATAAACGTATTGATAAAGATATTTGGATGAATCTTTATGAGTTTCCATTAATTGAAACGAAGAAGAATAATTCACTGCAAGAGATTGTTACAAATGTGAGTTGGAAAGAGTGGTTTGAGGGCATAAGTAATGTAAATATAGCACCGGTGGTTGAAAATATAAAACACGTATTGTCTCATCAAATTATACATACTAATTTTTATAAGGTAACATTACCTCATGCAGAAGATACATTGAGTCGTTTTCTACTAGTTAATTTGGATGATTTGGAAAAATATCCTGTCTCGCGACTTATGCATGAGTTTATAGATAAATTCCTTGAATAAAAACAAGGTTGTCTTGTATTATGTTTTTTTTCTCCTTATTTTTGACAATAGAATAACGGTTGGATTTGATAGTCTAAAAATGAGATTAAAAAAATACCGTTGTAAAATATAAAGTTATGGCAATAAATAAAGTAATTTTAATTGGAAATGTAGGTAAAGACCCCGATGTTCGTTATCTTGATAATGGGGTGGCAGTAGCTAACTTTCCATTAGCTACCAGTGAAAGAGGATACACTTTAGCTAATGGTACTCAAGTACCTGAGCGTACTGAGTGGCACAATTTAGTACTTTGGCGTGGTTTAGCTGAAGTGGCTGAAAAATATGTAAATAAAGGCGATAAGTTGTATATTGAGGGTAAGATAAGAACACGTTCTTACGATGACCAAGCTGGCGTTAAACGTTATATTACAGAGATTTTTGTTGATAATTTAGAAATGTTAACCCCCAGAAGTTTTTCTAATTCTTCTGACACTAATCACCAACAAGCTGCTAAATCACAGAATAGTCCTACTTCAGAGAATCCTGATTTACCTGCTGATTCTGTAGATGATTTACCGTTTTAGACTAGAATAGTAAACAACATATGAAGAATTTATATGCGGTTCTAGTATGTGTTTAATTAAATATTAAATTTTGGACCCTGCCCCTTGTTTTATTGTTTTTTTGTTAACCGACGTATTAAATATATCGGTTACAGCCCCATCTGTCTCTGCGATAATAGCTATTGCATTGGCTGGGCTTTTGCTTGGTGTTTCTGCTTTTGCTTCAGCATCAGAAATTGCATTCTTTTCTCTTTCGCCTTCTGATTTAAATGAGATAGAGGAAGAAAATCACTCTGCGGATAAGAAAATTAAAACATTATTAGCTGACTCTGAAATGTTGTTGGCTACAATTTTAGTAGCTAATAATTTTGTGAATGTTACTATAATTATGCTTTGCAATTTCTTTTTTATGAATGTTTTTAGCTTCTATTCACCTATTGCAGAGTTTGTTATTCTTACGGTAATTTTGACTTTTTTGTTATTACTTTTTGGTGAAATAATGCCTAAAGTCTATTCTACTCAAAAGGTTTTGCCATTTTGTCGATTTGCAGCTCCAGGTATATTGTTTTTTAAAAAGTTCTTTTATCCTATAGCAGTTGTGTTAAAACGTTCAACAGGGTTTTTAAATAAACACTTTGTACCTAAAAATCAAGGTATATCTGTAGATGAGTTATCACATGCGCTAGAGTTGACAGATAAGACAGATTTGTCGGAGGAAAGCAATATTTTGGAGGGTATTATTCGCTTTGGAGGAGAAACAGCTAAAGAAGTAATGACTTCACGTTTAGATATGGTGGATTTAGATATCAAAACACCTTATTTAGAAGTGTTAGAATGTATTGTGGACAATGTTTACTCTCGAATTCCTGTTTACTCTGAATCTAAAGATAATATCAAAGGTATTCTTTATATTAAAGATTTGCTACCTCATATTAATAAAGGAAACACTTTTCGTTGGCAATCCTTAATTCGTCCCGCTTATTTTGTACCCGAGACAAAAATGATTGATGATCTTTTACGAGATTTTCAAGCTAATAGAGTACATATTGCAGTAGTTGTTGATGAATTTGGAGGAACTTCTGGAATCATTACTATGGAGGATATAATTGAAGAAATTGTAGGGGAGATTCATGACGAATATGATGAAGAAGAGAAGCCTTATATTAAATTAGCACAAAACATATGGATTTTTGAGGCTAAAACTCAGTTAACGGATTTTTATAAGATTACTGATTTATCTGAAGAGTTTTTCGAAGATATAATGGGAGATGCTGATACTGTTGCAGGTCTTGTTTTAGAGTTGAAAGGTGATTTTCCCAATAGAGGGGAACAATTAAAATATAAAAACTTCACTTTTGATGTTTTAGAAATGGATAATCGTCGTATTTTGAAGGTGAAGTTTACGATTAAGCCTCATTCCGAAAAGAAAGATAAAGAAGAATAGTTTATTCTTGTTTAATAATTCAATACTTACATTTACATGCCTTTAATGCGGATTCATAAAAATAAAACTCACTCATGGGGAATATGGAAAATGCAGGAGTCACTTGATGAGTTACTCTTATCTTTTGATAATAGTTCACGCTATGAAAATGAGATTGAAAATTTTTCATCGAGTAAGAGGCAATTAGAATATATTACTACCCGAATATTGTTAAAGCATATGTTAGGGGAGGAGAAGAGAATAGCTTACCATCCTAATGGAAAGCCATATTTGAGTGATAACTCTTATCATATTAGTATATCTCACAGTGGTGATTTTGTGGCTATTATTTTAAGTAATCAATACGTTGTGGGAATTGATATCGAAAAGTATGGAATGAAAATTGATTCTTTAGTGAGTCGTTTTATCCGTTTAGATGAAAGTCCTACTGTGTTTCAGGGAGAAAAGAGATGGTCGTATTTATTACATTGGTCTGCAAAAGAAGTGGTTTTTAAAATTCTAAATGAACAGAATGTTGACTTCAAGAAACATTTGAAAATAGAACCTTTTCAAACTGAAAGTTATGGTAGTTTTTTAGCACAAGAATCTAGAACAGTAGATAATCGATTGTTTAATATTTTCTATAGGATATATCCTGAGTTTGTGTTAACCTGGTCTGTTGTTGAATAGTCTTAAATATTTAGAATCTTATCTAAGTGTTTTTTAGTTATTTATATATTGGTTTCTAGTTTTACGATTAAAAATCAATCGAATCCTTTGAAATAGATTATAGGATTCTTTTTTATCAGGATATTGCGCAAAGCAATCTTGGCTCTTTCTTTTGGTTATTCGACCATTTATTAGGAGATTTAAGAAGAAGATATTTTCTTCTTGCTAGTAATTGTTTCTTCGTGTTTTTTTACTAAAAATTAGATGCTTCTTTATCGTGTCTCGCTCTAAAAGCATCCCCATGAATATGGCAAATAGGTTCAAGAGAGGAGGACCGATATGGGATTTATTTCTAGGTAATTTTTCAAAAACCGCACTTTTTTGAGTATGCATTTTTTGAGCCAATAAGTCATCTCTGTTGATCAAGTATTGCTGAGTTGTAGACTCATACTACTTGTGAGGACGTATTTTAGGGTAGTCTTCTTAAATCGGACAGGAAAGTCCTGGATAGTTATGGGATTTAGAAAAAATCTTTAGATTCTACTTTATAACCTTTGAGCTGAGCCAATAAAGTATCATACTCATCCCTAAAAACAGTAATAATATTTTTCACTTTAGGCACTTTGGTAATCTTGAAATAGGTAAGGAACTTTGCTGGTAAAATTAAGCAACTAGCTCTAGGAGTATTTGAGAACATTGCATAATGTTTTATATTTCTATAAAAATAATATTTTGATGTTCTTCCCTTTACTTTTGTAGGTGATTCAAATGTATAACTAAATCTTTTATTGTTTGTGTAGTAAAAAAGAAGTGTTTTTCAATCCTTACTTTTAATATAGGATT
>JAAYSY010000277.1 GCA_012518235.1 Bacteroidales bacterium | reverse complement strand
GTATAGGTTCCTGCAATATGCAGATAAATGGCTGCATGATCTATTTGTTGAAGCCCACGTTTTCTTCTCTCGTTTTGTGTGCCATGATAAATTGTTGACGCTATATAACTCGATAACATGCCTATTAAATAAACAATAACACTGACTACGGCCCACACATTAGCAGATAAATAAGCCTTATGTAGTAAAAAGGGTGCAGCTATTAATCCTAATAAAACACCTAAACCATGAGAGTAGCTGTTGGCTCGCTCTTCATTTTTTGAGTACGCTCTTAATCGGGACATATTATTTAGTTTGACTAGTTACTACTTCTATCCTACTAATAAGGTGCTAAATAAATTAAATATTCTTTTCTCATAACTCTATAACCTACTTAGGAGGAAGTAACTATTTTTCCTAACTGTTTTTATTAAAAAGAAATCTATTATCAACAAAGATAAAAGGATTTCATACTTAAGGATGCAAACAAACCAAAAAAAGAAAACTATTCACTCACCGAATTAGTTATAAAGCATTAATCTAAAATTATAATTAACTTGCACTAATCATTTGTTAGGTAAGTAAAAAGTGGAATTATGATAAATAAACTACAAAACAAACAAGGTGTTATTTTTGATATGGATGGTACGTTAGTAGATAATATCCCCTACCACCAAGCAGCTTGGATACAGTTTTTAGCTCAACATGCTATTCATTTATCACCCCATGAGTTTCATGCACAAAACCACGGCAACATTGATACTATGATTCGGCATTTTTTTGGGAACACATTATCTGACTATGCAGTAAAAAAATTAGGACAAGACAAAGAAGCTCTCTACAGAACACTCTATAAGCCTTTTTTGAAGGAGATAGCAGGACTCACACCCTTTCTGCATCAACTAAAAAAACAACACCTAAAAATAGGTTTAGGTACAATGGGAGATACTCCTAATATTGATTTCATACTGAATGGACTACACCTAAAACCACACTTTGATGTTATTACTGGGGGACACGAGGTAACTCGTGGAAAACCTCATGGAGAAATCTTTATTAAGACCTGTCAGGAAATGCAGTTAGCACCTCGTGCATGCGTTGTGATCGAAGACTCTCTAGGGGGCGTACAGGCTGCTTTACATGCAGGTATAGAGGTTATAGGAATTACCACCTCACACAGTGCTAGCGAGTTAATGCAAGAGGGATGTCTTTTTACAATACATGACTTCTCAATGTAATTAGATGGGTTTAATTGGGCTCCCCAGCTTTTATCTTTTTCACCCATTGGATAATTTACACCTCCAACACCCGTTCCATACTTATTTTGGAATTTTGGAGCTACAAAAATACGTCTAAAGTCTGTACTTTGCGATACCGTTAAATTAGTACGACCTTCTTTTCCTTTCTTAGTCGTTATTATAATAGCACCATTTGCAGCTTCACTACCATATAAAGCAGAAGCAGCAGCTCCTGTTAAAACAGTCATCGACTCTACATCTTCAGGGTTTAAGTCGGCTATAGATTCTGATGAACCAGAAGAACTATGCTCTGTACCTTCTGCACGAGTAAAGTTAAATAGAGGTAATCCATCAACAACGTATAATACGTTATTAGATTGCTCAATACTTTTTGATCCTCTAATTACTACTCTACTAGCTGATCCTACACCCGATGCACCTGAGTTAATAGTTACTCCAGCCACTTTACCGGCCAATGAGTTTACAAAGTTTACATCTTTGTTTCTTAATAACTCCTCTTGACTTACTGTTTGTGCATTGTAACTTAACGATTTCTCAGCACGTTTAATACCTAATGCAGTTACTACAACTGTTTCTAGCTGTTTAGCATCACTTGCCATTTCAACATCAATAACCGATTGATTCTCTACTTTGACCTCTTTAGATAAATAACCTACATAAGAAAAGATTAAAGCATCCGATGATCCTGCTACAATAGTATAGTTACCATCAAAATCTGTAATTGTTCCAGAAGAGCCTCCTTTTACTACAATGGTAGCACCAATAAGTGGTTCTCCTAATTCATCAATCACAGTACCTTTAATGGTTCTCTTTACAGAATTAACATCCTTCTTTTTAGGGATAATCATGATTTGATCCCCTTTTAATTCATACGTAAAATCCGTGTCCTTTAGGATTTCATTTAATACTTCATTTAATGGCGCTGCATTCACATCTAAAGATAAAGAAGACTTATCTTCCAACTTAGACTGATTGTATGCCACTGACATTTTTGTTTGCTTTTCTACCTCTCTAAGAGCCTCCTTAATAGTAATATCATTCTTTTTAATAGAGATTCTTACTTTTTCTGCTTGTCCAAAAGCAAGTGTGCTAAAAGACAACATTAAAGTCAGAAGTAGTAATTTAAGGCGTGTTTCAACACAATAATAGTCCATAAATCATTACGTTTAAAGTTAGTTAAATATATATAATTAAAGACTGGTAATACGAAGTAGTTCTCTACTTATTCCAGTTTCTGTTTCACGCGGAGTAGATACTCCTATTAGCTTTGATTGTTTTTTGTTGTTTTCCTAGTTTTTAGTTGTTTCATAGTTTTTAGTTTTTAGTTTAGTTAGTTTTTCATAAAATACATCTCTTCATTCAGTTTCTGAAAAGAATAATCAGACACCGTTTCTAAAACCTCCAACACTTCTGCTATTGGAGCATTCTTTTGAAACTTAAAGTTATATTTATCTTTATTTCTTTGTTTTCTCTTATCCTGAATAATCACGCCATAGTGTCTTTGTAACACATCCGCTATTTCTTGTATAGTAGCTCCTTTAAAGATTAACTCTCCACGCTGCCAGGCTGTAGCTTCTTCTAAACCTACATCGCTTATAGCGTACTCTCTTGTCTCTTTATGGAACGAGAATTGCTCCCCAATGTTTAATTTATGTTCGGTACGACTATCTGTATCTTCTACTTTTATACTACCACTTATTAAGGTGGCATAATAACTCTCTGCCTCGGGATAAGCTGCAACATTAAATTCTGTACCTAAAGCGGTAACTGCAAATTGATTCGATTTCACAACAAAGGGAACCGAAGGGTTTTTCACCACCTTAAAATTGGCTTCTCCATTGAGATATAAGGTTCGCGTTGTTTTGCCAAAATCATCGGGATAAAATATAATGGTAGATGAGTTCATTTCAATAACACTTCCATCGGGTAAGGTTACTTTATTTACCTCTCCTATAGAAGAATAAAACTCAATGGTATTTAGTTCTGTAGCTGATTGACGAGTCAACATATAAGAAGTCGCAATACAGATAAACACAACAGCTGCTGCTACATAACGTAGCATCACTTTCATTTTTTTTGTTTTCTGTATTAAAGGATTGACACGACTACTGAAGTGAAAGAATGAATCCGAAGCTTCTTCTTGAGTTATTATACTAGGTGTATCCCATAAGTGAGACATAGCCTCCTCTTTTTGTTCTTTATTTTTTTCATCAATAAGCCATCGATGAAAATCATTTAAAGAGTCTCCTTGTGGCTTCTCTCGTTTAAATAACTCTATTACTTTATTTTTGTGCTTTCTCATTCTCTAGTTATAATAGCAATCTACTATTGCCGTCTATATATACAACAGTTGAAACTCCTCAACTACTCAACTCAAATTAAACTTTTTTAAATTATAACTAGTTAAAGTGTTTTTCACCGTCTACTATATATAACAACTCAACAATACAGACTACTCAATCTACTAGAGAAATATTCTGAGTATTTGTTATAAAAGACAAAAAAGCCCATTAAGAGCTTTTATTGTGTAGTGAGAGTAACAGACTTTTAAGTGATAAAATAAGAGTCTATTAAATTAAAAACTACTATAGCTTATAAAGGCAAAGATAAAATCACAATGAGTAATAGACTACCAACAGACTTATTTCGTTTAATTCATTATCCTTTTTACTTTGCAATGCCTAACTTTCGATGGTTGTTTCTGCTAATTTCATCGGTGGTAAACATCTTATTAGATCTTTAGATCTCCTTATTATATTACCTTATTGTATTACCTTATTATATATAGATCTTTATTATTCTATTATTTAGGCTCTATTATTCATAGATATATTATTTAGGCTCTATAGGATATCTAAAAGAGTGGGTATCTAAAAGAATATAAGATATCTAAAATAAAGTCCACCCTCTTAATAGTAACTCCTGGTTTTACCCAATTAGTAATATTCATAGTAGTACTAATAGTAGCACTCAATCAAGAAAAAAGAAACGAAAACACAAATAGAACAAAAACACTACTAACTCCTTACCAGACTCTCTTGCACAAAATTACACACCCTAAAAAGTAATCTTTACTTCCCTACTAACTAATTTAAGGTTAAAAACGCTCTATGTTAGTCTCCTAACAACCTTGTAAACGACAAGGAGCCCAACTTCCAATCGCCATCTAGTTGAACATAGACTTCAGTAACCATGAAAGGGTTTATCACCTCCTTATTCCCCACAATAGCAGTCAACCTTATTTTATCTAAAATGATAGCCGTATTACCTATAAAGCGAATAGTGGTTTCTTCTCTAGCTGCATACTTGTACTGAATGACTCCACTTTTTATTGTTCTCAACTCCTGATCCTTAGTCATTGTAGCCCCCATGTGAACAAAAACAGCTTCCGAATGAAATAAAACAGCTAAAGAGTCTACCTTTTGTTCCGCCATCCAAAGCCATTTATTGCTAGATAACGCCAATACCTCTTGCTCCAACTCCTTACTTACGG
>JAAYSY010000276.1 GCA_012518235.1 Bacteroidales bacterium | reverse complement strand
GAAAAGTTAATCTGGTAGAATATGGTTTTAGATTACCTGCAGCATTAGACAATCGCCCTCTTAAATTTGAAGAGTTTGAAGAGATGGCAAAACAGGTAATTTATGTAAGTGCTACCCCTGCCGATTATGAATTGGAAAAATCAGAGGGAGTTATTGTTGAACAAGTCATCCGCCCTACAGGTTTATTAGATCCCAAAATTGACGTTCGTCCAAGTATGAATCAAATTGATGATTTAATGGAAGAGATTCAAATCCGCGTGGAACGTAAAGAACGAGTCCTTATTACTACTTTAACTAAACGAATGGCTGAAGAGTTAGCCGAATACTTATTAAACCATGGGGTTCAGTGTAGTTATATTCATAGTGATGTGGATACATTAGAACGGGTTAAAATAATGGATGATTTACGTCAAGGCTTTTACGATGTGCTAATTGGTGTTAATCTACTACGTGAAGGACTGGATTTACCTGAGGTTTCACTTGTAGCTATTTTAGATGCAGATAAGGAAGGTTTCCTCCGTTCGCATCGTTCGCTAACTCAAACCGCTGGACGTGCAGCTAGAAATGTCAATGGTATGGTTATTATGTATGCTGATAAGATAACTAATAGTATGCAACTGACTATTGATGAAACGAACCGAAGACGTGCCAAACAAATTGCTTATAATGAAGAGCATAATATTACTCCTCAACAAATTAAAAAAGCTAGAAATTTAGCAGTATTTGGCGATCATAAGGATTTAAGAGCTGAACAAGGTGCATACATAGAACCTGAAACATCTAGCATTGCTGCCGATCCTATTGTTCAATATATGGATAAATCGCAACTTAAAAAGAGTATTGAGCGTACTCGTAAACTAATGAAGGATGCAGCAAAAAAAATGGAGTTTATTGAAGCTGCACAATATCGAGACGAACTAATAAAAATGGAAGATATTCTTACTGAACGTTTTCCTAACGAAAAGTAACATATCAAAACTTATAATAGTTGCTTTTCTGTAGTCCTTACTCTACTGCATAAAACCAGCCATAGTAACAAAACCATTTTGCCCTAGTCATCGCATGCGGATGACTAGGGCAAATGCATCACTTGACTAGGACCTATGAATAGTATTACTATCACCACAACCTATTATGTTAATTTAGCAATGACTTTAGTTGTATTCACATACTATTTATTTCTACCTTTACATCTTTTTAGAAAAATCGTCTTTTTAGAGAAACGTAATCATGACTAAAGTTAAGAAATCAAAGTTTTCCCAAGCATTTTGGGTAAGTAACGTTGTAGAGTTACTAGAGCGTATGGCTTATTACGCAGTTTTTATTGTACTAACGCTCTATCTTTCCAATATTCTTGGATTTAACGATATTGAAGCAAGTGCTATATCAGGACTCTTTTCTGGAGGGCTCTATTTACTCCCCTTATTTACGGGGGCCTATGCTGATAAAATAGGTTATAGAAAATCTATGATTATTGCTTTCTTCCTTTTAACCCTTGGTTACTTTTCACTAGGAGTTCTTCCTACTTTATTAGAGTCTATTGGTTTAGTAACTTATGGACAAACAACTCAATTTAACGGATTAATAGAAAGCTCAGAACGTTGGCTAATTGTTCCCGTTCTATTCTGTTTAATGGTTGGTGGATCGTTTATAAAGTCCATTATATCAGCGTCTGTTGCAAGAGAAACAACAACAGCTAACAGAGCAAAAGGTTACTCTATATTTTATATGATGGTAAACATTGGTGCGTTTACAGGAAAAACCATTATCGACCCTCTTAGAAGTGTGATGGGAGATGAAGCCTATATATTTATCAACTACTTCTCGGGTATTATGACCTTAGCTGCATTAATTGCAGTTATCGTTCTTTACCGTTCGGCACACACAGCAGGAGAAGGTAAAAGCATGAAAGAAATAGGACAAGGTTTTCTTAGAATAATGACCAATTGGAGATTATTAATTCTTATCCTTATTGTTACAGGATTCTGGATGGTACAGCAACAACTTTATGCCACCATGCCTAAGTATGTTATTCGATTAGCTGGTGCAGATGCTAGACCAGGATGGATAGCTAACGTAAATCCATTAATCGTTGTATTCTGTGTGAGTTTTGTTACTCGACTTATGGCTAAACGCAGTGCTATTACCTCTATAAACATTGGTATGTTTTTAATTCCTATCTCTGCATTACTCATGGCTTGTGGAAACTTATTAGGATCACAAATAATACCTGGTATAACAAATATTACATTAATGATGGTACTAGGTATCGCAGTACAAGCACTAGCTGAATGTTTTATATCACCAAGATATTTAGAGTATTTCTCTTTACAAGCCCCCAAAGGTGAAGAGGGTATGTATTTGGGTTTTAGCCATTTGCACTCTTTCCTATCTTCAATATTTGGTTTTGGTCTTGCGGGTGTTTTATTAACAAAATATTGTCCAGACCCTGCCCTATTTGAAACCACTGAAGCATGGGAGGCTGCAAGTGTAAATGCTCATTATATTTGGTATTATTTTGCTGCTATTGGACTAATTGCAGCTTTAGCACTACTTATATTCTCAAAATTCACTAAAAAATTAGATAAAAGAGAAGAAGCAAAACTTTAATCTTCTTTTTACCTATCTTTGCATACTATTTGTAGTGCAAGAGACTTATAAAGGACTAAGCTCTCTTATTGATATAATAAAACATTTACAATGACTGTTTATTTTATGAGTTTAGCTAGTGGTAGTAGTGGTAACTGCTACTACTTGGGTACTAAATCTTATGGTATTTTAATAGATGCTGGTATTAGCACCCGAAAAATAAAAAAAACACTAAAGCAATATAATATAGGCATGGAGACCATTCGTGCCGTCTTTGTTACTCACGATCATGCTGATCATATTAAAGGGGTTGGTATGTTGGGTGAAAAGCTTCATATTCCCGTCTACACTACTTCAGCAATTCACAAAGGAATTAATGAAAATTACTGTATGCGAGTGAAGTTAACTAATTCTGTACGACACTTAGAGAAACAGCAGCCTTTTCATTTAGAGGATTTTTGTATTGAATCTTTTGAAGTTCCTCATGATGGTACTGATAATGTGGGTTACTCCATTGACATTTTTGGAATCAATTTTGCTTTTCTTACCGACTTAGGAGAAATAACTCCTACAGCATCAAAATATATATCTAAAGCCAACTACCTTGTGTTAGAGGCTAACTACGATGAAGAGATGCTTCGGATGGGTACTTACCCTTTATACTTAAAAGAGCGTATTTCTGGCAATAGAGGTCACTTATGTAATAGAGTAACTGCAGATTTTCTAGCAAATAATTACAGAGAAGACCTTTATCATGTCTGGCTTTGCCATTTAAGTCGCGATAACAACCATCCTGAATTAGTCTATAAAACTATAGAGTGTAAATTAAAAGCTATGGGTGTTCGTGTGGGTAAAGACATACAGATAGAACCTTTAAAAAGAACAAACCCATCACCACTTTATGAAATCACAAATAGTAGTCATGGAGTTACTATCTACGAATCGGATGTTAATGCGATTATTGAAAAAGAAACCACTAAATAGAGAATAGACTTCTAGACTATATTTCTAGGTTGATAATCCTCATCTCTCAAAAAATGACTAATAGGTGGTACTAATGAAAAAACAACACTTTTCTACGTAAAACACCCCCTATTATCATTTTACTCTTGTTATATTCTTTTTTCTGAGTTTATTTTTGTATATTATGGGTAGTAGCGGATAATCCGCCTACCTATATACCTACCCAGTATTTGTGCTGAGTATTAAGTAGTACACCTACGTTTTTATTTTATACCTCATTTTAAGTTTTAAATCATAAAACTGTCAAATAAGTTATATACATATAGACAGACATCTCTTCTTATGTTAAATAAAAGCGCACAGGAAATACAAATCTCCACAATTAGGTTAATCTACTTATATTAACCTAATACAGGTAGTGTATATATATTATTTTATAACATATAAAACTTTAATATTTTAAATGGCAAGCTTTTTTAGAAAAAGAGAAATTAAACAAAAACAAATTCAAAAACGTAAAGAAAGACAACAAAGACGAGAGGAAGCAAAAACTGAAAAGCCTGATAGCTTTAAGGATATGATTGCTTATGTTGACCCTTATGGGGTAATTACCGATACTCCACCTAATCCCGAAAAGTTTGAAGAAGTAAATCCTGAAGACATTGAGGTTTCTATTCCTGAAGATGACAAGGTGGTAGTTGATGATAATGCTGAATTAGATGGCCATGTAAAATTTTACAATGAGAATAGAGGATTTGGGTTTATAACCGATGCAAATAGTAGCCAAGAATACTTTTTCCATATTAGTAATGCACCTGAAGATATAGCAGAAAATAACCATGTAACATTTCGTTTAGAAGAAAATCATCGGGGAGTAAATGCTGTAGAAATTAAATATGCTTCATAGAACATTGTGTCCAAAATAATACAGAACAAATAGGTTATTAATCTAAATAGCTATTTCTATACTTCATTGTTAAGGTTAGAGATAGCTTTTTTTATTTCATCTTTTTATGCCTAGCAAACAAAGCAAATAGTTGTATTTTAATCCGCGTTTATAATTCATATCTGAACTTCCCAACTGTTAATTTTACATAAATTAAGAATAAAACAAAAACTCTTATTCATAAAAAATAACAGACAATTCAAACGTAATTATCTATAAGACTATACATTACAAAACCGATTAAAACAAATACAATTTGATCTCCTAATGTTAAAAAAATAGGCCTATTTATAAACACCAAAAAAAATAAAAGATGCTCTTGCAGATTAAAAAAATTGAACTACCTTTGCAACGCAATAGGGATAACACAACTCCCAATATGCACTCATAGCTCAGTTGGTAGAGCAATTGACTCTTAATCAATGGGTCCAGGGTTCGAATCCCTGTGGGTGTACACTAATAATCAAGCAGTTACATCCTTATGTAACTGCTTGATTATTTTTAGTTGCACACGTTTTGCACACACTATCATTTTATGGATCACCCGTAAAAGTATGTGTTTATAGTTTCATAAAAAGCTAATCTTTTTACCTTTGTTTCAAAAAGAATAATGGAATCCAAGAAAGAAGCTTTATCTGTTTTATTAGACTATGTTT
>JAAYSY010000275.1 GCA_012518235.1 Bacteroidales bacterium | reverse complement strand
TTGTCTTTTCCATAAATAGAACGGAGCTTAATACTTAACTCTGATCCTATTTGTCCAGTACTTCCTATAATTAATATTCGTTTCATTCCAATACAACAAATTATCCAATCACCTTTAGTTCTTTACCTACTTTAATAAATGCCTGAATACACTTATCTAGATGCTCTCTTTCATGTGCAGCAGAAATCTGAACACGAATACGAGCTTCGCCTTTAGGTACCACAGGGAAAGAGAATCCAATAACATAAATGCCTTCGTCTAATAATTTATCAGCCATCACTTGTGACAGTTTAGCATCGTATAACATTACGGCACAAATTGAAGATTCTGTAGGCTTGATATCAAATCCAGCTTTTTGCATTTTTGATACAAAGTAACTGGTATTTTCATGTAGTTTATCTTGCAAGTTGTTATCATCACTCAACATAGTAAAAGCCTTAATTCCAGCAGCTGCAATTAAGGGAGGAATTGAGTTAGAAAACAAATACGGACGAGAACGTTGACGTAACATATCAATAATCTCTTTTTTTCCTGTAGTGAAACCACCAATAGCTCCACCAAAAGATTTGCCTAATGTACCTGTTATGATTTCTACTTTTCCTAACAAGTTAAACAACTCTGTAGTTCCACGTCCTGATTTACCTACTACTCCAGCAGAATGAGACTCATCTAACATCACCATTGCATTATACTTCTCAGCTAAAGCATAAATCTTATCTAACGGAGCTACATTTCCATCCATAGAAAACACTCCATCCGTAACAATCAATCTAAACCTTTGCTTTTGTGCTTCTTTCAATTTAGCCTCTAAATCATTCATATCTGCATTAGCATAACGATAGCGAACTGCTTTACAAAGACGAACACCATCAATAATAGATGCATGATTCAAGGTATCCGATATAATAGCATCTTCGTCTGTTAAAAGAGGATCAAATAATCCACCATTCGCATCAAAACAAGAGGCATATAGAATAGTATCTTCTGTTCCAAAAAACTTAGATATCGTCTGTTCTAGTTTTTTATGTAAATCTTGTGTTCCACAAATAAAGCGAACCGATGACATCCCAAAACCATGAGTATCGAGTGCATTCTTAGCGGCCTCAATTAACTTAGGATTATCAGATAATCCTAAATAATTGTTTGAACAAAAATTCAACACTTCCTCTCCTGTTTTTACTTTTATAGCAGCACGTTGTGGCGTTGTGATAATTCTCTCTTCCTTAAACAATCCAGCATTTTTAATTTCTTCCAACTCAGATTGTAGATGTTTTTGAAAATCTTGATATCTCATAGTTTATAATAATTTTACAAATTCCAGTCCATAAAATTACTGATTTATCATTAAATAAAAGAACAGTTTGAATTTTATATTCTTAATTCCAAGATTTCTCATATTAAAGAATCACCTAAAAGCCATAACTACCCTATCTATTTTCCATTTTCTACCCTGCATAATCCCCACCTCATCTGACTAGGCCATCCACCTAACATGACTAGGACTTATGCA
>JAAYSY010000274.1 GCA_012518235.1 Bacteroidales bacterium | reverse complement strand
GTATCCAATAAACCGCTTATTATTGAAATGAAAGATCCTTATAATCGTAAATATAGAATTTATGCTTTCAATTGTAATAATCCTCCTGGAGGTAGGCCTATTAATGAATATAAGATAGTTTTGAATGTAGGGCAAGAACAAGGGAAAAGGGGCAATTTTGATTACTCTGATGGGTGCTTTCCAATAGTAATAGGATATGTTAAACAACATGATGTATTTGTTCTATGGGATTCTACAAAGCACAAAGATTTCGGATTCAATAAAAATATGCAAGTAAAATCAGAGACGATATTAAGAGCACTTGCTAGCCCGACATCTCTACAGAAAAGAAGAACATGGAATGGAGAAGAAACTATTATTGCAGCAAGGAGTGAATATTTAATTGATGCTTTAAATAAACGAATAAGTTTATTACATGACGAAATGGTAGGTGAATAGTATGAACCTAACAAAATTTGATTTTAAAACGGACTATAATAAAGCTTCTGATGATATAGCAGCTGAATTTTATTTGCCTTGCATGCAAAATTCAACGAAGTATGACAGGATATCAGGATATTTTGGGAGTACAATTTATATAATAGCTTGGTCTGCAATAAAAGAATTTATCGCCAATTCAGGAAAAATGCGTATAATTTGCTCCCCTTACATAGTAGAAAGTGATAGAGAAGCTCTTAAAGAAGGATATAGTGCAAGAACAAAAGAAGCAGTCTTTGAGGCTTTAAAAGAAGAAATCAATGACGTATTAGAAGATGAGTTCTTGTCAAAACCTTCAAGAGCACTTGCTTGTTTTGTAGCTATGGGAATTGTAGATATAAAAATAGCTGTTGTTAGCAATGGAGCTGAGCCTGAAGCTAGGCGTTTATTTCATGATAAAGTTGGTATATTTGTAGATCCACTTGAAAATGCTGTTGGATTTAGAGGCTCTATGAATGAAACTTTTAAAGGCTTATCTTCAGATGGAAACATAGAATCTATAGATGTGTTTCCTAACTGGCTAGATATAAGGGATAAGACAAGAGTTGATAATGCAATTGATTACTTTGAAAAACTCTGGGAAAATGAAGTAAGTGGAGTAGAAGTATATGATTTTCCTGAGGCAGCAAAAAGTATCTTTGTAAAATATACAGATACAGATAAATGGGAAGAACTAGTAGACGAAGTTAATGCTCAAATAGATCTAAGTCAGAAATGGGCTGCTGAAAAGAAAATTGGTGTTAGAACTCCAAGAAATCATCAAGTTGCTGCTCTTGAAGGGTGGAAAAAAGAAGGTTATAGAGGCATTTTTGAACATGCAACTGGAAGCGGAAAAACATTCACTGCTATGTGTGCGATCAGGCATCTATTAGAAAAGGCTAAAATCCCCATAATTTTAGTTCCTTCTACCGAATTATTAATGCAGTGGCATGATGAAATAAAAACAGTTTTTGGGAATGACGATGTAAATATACTATTATGTGGAGCTGGTAATAATGGGTGGAAAAAATCAGGATATTTACAAGCGTGGACAGAACCAAGTTCAAATAAAAAAAAGATAATCTTATCAACAATGGACACAGCGGCAACAAACCAATTTATTAACTCTGTTAGTCAAGGAGACCATTTATTTATGGTTGCAGATGAAGTACATCGATTGGGAAGCCCGTTTAGAAGAAAAATATTTGATATTATGTCAGGACCTAGACTTGGATTAAGTGCGACACCTAGAAGATTTGGAGACGAAATAGGAACGACTGCTATTTTTAATTATTTCGGACAAGTAATCCCTCCCGTATTTACATTGAATGATGCTATAAAATCAGGTGTATTAACTAAATATTTTTACTATCCTCATGAGATAAAATTGAAAGATAACGAGCAAGAAGATTGGGATGAAATAACAAAAAAACTAAGCAAGCTAATTGCACAAAAATCAGGTTCAGAAAACAACTTCTCATCAATAATGCAAGATAGACAAATAAGCAACTTAATGATACAAAGAGCAAGAATTATAAAAAATGCAGAAGATAAAATCTCGCTGGCAAAAAGTGTTATTAAAAAATATTATAGCCCTGGCCAAAGATGGATAGTCTACTGTGATAATCAGAGTCAATTGAGAGATGTTCTAGAAGAAATAAAAATGTTGGATTGTGATGCATACGAATATCATTCAGCTATGGAAGGTGATAGGGTTGAGACTCTTAGATACTTTGCAATAAATGGTGGGGTTCTTGTATCTATTAAGTGTTTAGATGAGGGTGTTGATATTCCTGCTGCAACTCATGCTTTAATACTAGCATCTTCTAAAAACCCAAGAGAATTTATTCAAAGACGAGGCAGAATACTAAGGAAATCAGCAAATAAGCCTTTTGCTTTTTTACATGATGCGATAGTAACACCAGTTATTAGAAAAGAAGAGGAAGCTGTAGAGAATAAAGAAATATCCATTATTGAATCTGAATTAGCAAGAGCTATACAATTTGGTGAGTGGGCAGAAAACCCAACTTGTATCACTAAATTGAGAAATATTGCTCTTGATTTTGGTATAAATATTATAGAAGCTACGGATGGAGGGTTTGAAGATGAATACTAATAGTAACTTAACAGAACTTCTCGATGCACTAGAAACGATTAGGCGTGAGAATCACCCAGAAATACCTAAAGAACTTTTAGAAGAAATTTTGAATATTGAATATGAGCACCAAGATAATCGTTCTGAGGCACAATCTAAAACATTAAAACTTTTGGAACAACATTTAAATCAACTTGTAGATAAAAATAATAATGTTTAGGAGGTATATAGGATGCTGCACTTTTCAGAGTTAATTGTAGAAAATTTTGGACCGTATAAAGGAACTCAAGAAATAGACTTTACATCAAAAAATGGAGTTACTATAATCTGGGGAAATAATGGACTGGGAAAAACAACCTTATTAAATGTTTTTAGATATGCTTTATTTGGAAGAGTACAGGGTCGAGGTAACAAATCACACTCACTTAAACAAATTGCAAATTGGGAAAGTTATGATGAGGGGAAGTATGGGTTTAAGGTTACTTTGAAGATGTACAATGATGGCGTTCGCTATGATTTAATAAGACAATTTACAGTAAAAGAAGGAGTTTCTCAGCCAGAAAAAGATAATGACTATAAAGAGGATATTTTTCTTAAGAAAGAAGGAACAATTTTATCGCAAGATGAAAGGAAACATGTTTTAAATTCAATAATGCCTGAACAAGTATCTAGATTCTTTCTGTTTGATGGTGAATTATTACAAGAATATGAAGATTTACTCTCGGAAGAAAGTTCTATAGGAATTAAAATCAAGGATGCTATTGAGAGAATATTAGGTGTGCCAGTACTTACAAATGGGCTGGCGGACATAACAACAGCAGAAAAAGAATTTAGTGCTAGGTTATCTAAAGTTGCACAAAAAAATAATGATACTCAATTATTAGGCAATTTACTTGGAGATAAACAATCAGAGTTAAAAAAACATGAAGAAGAATTAGAAACATTAAAAACTACTTTAAAAGAACTGAATGTTGAAAAAGCAAATTTAGAAGAAGAAATGAAACAAACCGATAAAGCTAGAGAATTATTGAATGAAAAGAGAATACAAGAAGATATAAAAAGTCGAAAAAAAGAAGCACTATCTTCGAAAAAAGCTGAAATTAAAATGTTAACAAAAAATGCATGGCAAGGCATGCTTAACAATAGGATAAAATTAGCTTTAGAAAAACTCGAAGAGGAAATAAATGTTTATGAAGAGAAGAAAACAAAACATGCTGTATCCGAGCAAATTATAGATCAGATACATAAAGCCTGTGAACAAGGCGAATGTCCTATATGTGAGCAAGAAATATCAGAATTATTACGCCAAACATTAAAAAGTAAAACTAAAGCAGACATTGGATTTGAAGGTCTATCTGATGAAGAGAAAAATAAGCTAATCCAGTTACAAGGAAGACGTTCTCAATTACGAGAATTAAATGTTGATGAATTGAAGCAACAAGTTAAATCAATAGAAGATTCTATTTCTGATATAACTGTAGATATTAGTGATGCAGAACAACGATTAAGCGACATAAATAAAAGCCTAAATAAATTGGGGGATACATCGAGAGCTGAAACCGTAAGTGGTGATTATGCAAAGTGTTTAGAGAAGATCAATAATACAAAAAATGGTATTGATAGTACTGCTGATATTATTACAAAAGTGACAGGAGAAATAAAGAATTTAGAGGACAAATTAAAGAAACAAGCCACTGACGATGAACTTATAAAAGCTGAAGAGATAAGAGATTTAAGCGGGAAAATAAAACAAATATTTGAAAAAGGTGTAGATTTATATAGAGAAAGGTTAAAGCAGAAAGTTGAGGAAGATGCATCAGATATTTTTACCAAAATTAGCAATCAAACAGAGTACACTAGCCTTACTATAAATGAGCATTATGGACTTTCAATTGTTCATGAAACTGGGAGGATAGTCGAGATAAGGTCCGCAGGATATGAACATATAGTAGCTTTATCTTTAATAGGCGCCCTGCATAAAAATGCTCCATTACAGGGTCCTATAATAATGGACTCACCTTTTGGAAGATTAGACCCTGATCATAAAAGAAAAATTACATCTGCATTACCGTCTTTGGCTGAGCAAGTGATATTGTTAGTTTATAGTGGAGAAATTGACGAACAGTTAGCTCGTAGAACCTTAGGAGGAGATTTAATAAACGAATATGTATTAACAAGTATATCTGCCTTTAATACACAGATTACCAAATTTTAGGAGGAAAATACAATGTTAGAAGATAAAGTTAATATAGGATTAACCCTGGAATCAACCAGAATTGCAGAAGCATTAGAGGAAACTGGAAACTTCGAAGATAAGTTGACGATAGCAAAATTTGCCTTGGCTTATGCTATAAAAAATGATTTGGATACAAATTTAACAGAAGATAAAATTGGGGATATTGGTGGTACAAAGTGGAATATCGGGTCCGTTGATAGTGATCAATATTTAAGAAATGTAATAATATCTTTATACCCTGAAGTTAAAACACCTTATAGAGCGATAGAGATTTTAATGAATAAGGGACTTACTAGTATAGGGGAAATTATTGATAACGAAGGTATAGGAAAAATAAGTGATTATATGTAAAAGGTAATAAATATTAAAAACTTGACAAACTAACTCTAGGGTAGTATAATTTAATGTAAGCATGTAAGCTTACATAGGAGGTGCTAAAATGTCAAAAGATT
>JAAYSY010000273.1 GCA_012518235.1 Bacteroidales bacterium | reverse complement strand
TTATGGTTTGCTACAAGTAAACTAATTTATGCTGCTTTACTCCCCCAAATATATATTTTTCCACACTTTACTACTTGGAGAAAAATGGTGGAGCTAAACCATGGCGTGGAACTAAATATGATTCTAAAAGAAACATCAAAAAACATCTTATTAATGGGGTTTCTTCTTACTATAGGATTACTTTTAAGTGTATAAAACAGGTCATAATTGAATAGCTAAACTCATTTTACACACGCCTCATTACCGAGTACCAAGTTCAATTACTTCTAAATCGCTAATATTACCTTTAGAAATAACAAAACGAACCAGCGTACGCACTTGATGAAAACCAGAAACACCTGCTGCCCCAGGATTGATGTGTAATAAATCTAAGTTCGGATCGTACTGAACTTTTAAAATATGCGAATGTCCACTAATAAACAATTTGGGAGGATTTATATATAATGCACGTTTTATAGAAGAATCATAACGTCCAGGATATCCCCCAATATGTTTAAGTAACACATCAACCCCTTCAATTGTAAAACGATTAACCTCCGGAAAAGCACTCCTAATTTTCATATCATCTATATTTCCAGATACGGCCCTAAAGGGTTTAAAAGATTCAAATTTCTCTACTAACTCCATTGAACCTATATCTCCTGCATGCCATATTTCATCACAGTTAGCAAAGTGTTCTTCGTATTTATTATCCCAATGACTATGAGTATCAGATAGTAATCCTATTCGCATTTTTTTATTCATTTTATAATCTCAAAAATACACATTTTAATATGACTGTAAGAATAGTAAAGAAATATTTATTAATAAATAAACAGATATAATGCTTGTATATCTAAAAAAAAAGCCTTCCTTTGTGTTTGAAGTTGATGGTACGCTTAGTATCTTACTTTTTTAATTACATGGTTTTTACTCTCCGTTTAACAAAACGCTTTTGTAAACTCTCTGTTTTTTAATTTTATATTATAGTTATCGTCACTTCAAGAGAGTTTTATAAATTATTTATTTTATTATTTTTTTTATTATGAACATTTATGTTGGAAACCTTAACTACCGTGTTAAGGAAGAAGAATTACAGCAAGTTATGGAAGATTACGGAACTGTAATATCTACTAAAATTATTACTGATCGTGACACAGGAAGATCAAAAGGATTTGGTTTTGTTGAAATGGAAAATGACGACGAAGCTACTAATGCTATCAATGAATTGAACGGAGCAGAATTTGCTGGCCGCACAATGGTAGTAAAAGAAGCTAGACCTAGAGCTTAAACTGAAGAGAAAAAATTAAATAGGTAAGCCCCTTAGTTTATGAACTGAAGGGGCTTTTTTATGTTTGTTTTTAATTTACTTATGATAGAGGTAAACAAAATAATAATAGCAATAGCATACTAAATAAAAGACTATAATTCTTTCAGCTCAGCTTCTTCGTGTTGAAAGTCTTTTCGGCGTAGCACAAAACTATTACTCAAGTATTTTTCTCGTACAACTTTATTTTCTGCCAACTCTTCAGGAGTTCCTTGAAACAAAATTTTCCCTTCAAACAATAGGTAAGCTCTATCTGTAATACTTAGAGTCTCTTGTACATTATGGTCCGTAATTAAAATTCCGATATTACGATATTTTAAGCGCCATACAATCTGTTGAATATCTTCAACGGCAATAGGGTCCACACCAGCAAAAGGTTCATCTAACATAATAAACTTAGGACTTATAGCTAAGCAGCGAGCTATTTCTGTTCTACGGCGCTCCCCTCCCGATAATTGATTTCCTCTATTTTTTCTTACTTTATCTAAACGAAATTCAGCAATTAAACTTTCTAATTTATCTTTTTGCTCATTCTTTGATAGAGAGGTCATTTCTAATACAGAAGCAATATTATCTTCTACCGACATCTGTCTAAACACAGATGCCTCTTGAGCTAAATAACCAATACCCTTACGTGCTCTTTTATAAACAGGATAGTCCGTAATCTCTAAATCGTCAAGAAAAATACGACCATTATTGGGAGTTATCAATCCAACAGTCATATAAAAAGAGGTAGTCTTTCCTGCTCCATTAGGACCTAAAAGTCCCACAATTTCACCTTGTTTTACATCAATAGAAACATGGTCTACCACAGTGCGTTTACCATAACGCTTCACTAAATCTTCGGTGCGTAACACCATTTTTTCTTCTCCCATTGTATCTCCCATTATTTTGCAACAAACTTAGTAAAATAAGCCGAAAAACCGTACATTTGCCACTAAATATATAGCTATAAGTATGAAACAATTAGCCCAGTTTGGAGAATATTTAATCCTAATGAAAAGGACTTTTGCACGACCTGAGCGTTTCCGAATGTTTTTCAAACAATATATAAGAGAAATTGAAAAACTAGGAGTCGACTCTATAGGTATAGTTCTTATTATATCTTTTTTCATTGGGGCTGTAATTACCGTACAGATAAAAGTAAATATTGAGAGTGCATGGATGCCTCGTTGGACCGTAGGATATGTTACAAGAGAAATTCTATTACTGGAGTTTTCATCGGCAATTATGTGTTTAATCCTAGCTGGAAAAGTAGGATCAAACATCGCGTCTGAACTAGGAACAATGCGTGTTACGCAACAAGTTGATGCCCTAGAAATTATGGGTGTTAACTCGGCTAACTACCTCATACTACCTAAAATACTATCTATGGTTACAATGATTCCAATCTTGGTTTCATTTAGTATTTTTGCTGGAATTATTGGAGCGTTTTCCACCTCTTGGTTTGGAGGTATTATGTCTGCAACTGACTTAGAGTATGGTCTACAATATTCTTTTGTGGAACGATTTGTTTGGATCTCTTATATAAAATCTTTTTTCTTTGCATTTATTATTGCTAGTGTATCTGCTTTCTTCGGATACTCTGTTAAAGGTGGTTCAATAGCTGTAGGTAAAGCATCGACCAATGCAGTAGTTTCTAGCAGTGTTCTGATTTTATTTTCCGACTTGATACTAAATTTATTACTAGCATGATTGAACTTCGTAATATACATAAATCATTTGATGGGAAAACTGTACTTCAAGACATCAATGCGACTTTTGAAAATGGTAAAACCAATTTAATCATTGGCCAAAGTGGATCGGGTAAAACGGTACTTATGAATTGCATTGTAGGTTTACTGGAACCTGATGAAGGTGAGGTCTATTACGATGGCAGAAGCTTTTTCAAAATGGGTAAAAAAGAGAAAAAAGATATCCGAAGAGAAATGGGAATGATTTTTCAAAGTGGTGCTTTATTTGACTCTTTAAGTGTACTACAAAACGTAATGTTCCCTCTAGATATGTTCAGTCGCGACACATACAACGATAAGGTTAAACGTGCTAAGTTCTGCTTAGATCGTGTTAATCTATCAGAAGCTAGTGATAGATATCCGGCAGAAATTAGTGGAGGTATGCAAAAAAGAGTTGCTATAGCACGAGCAATAGCTCTAAACCCCAAGTATTTATTCTGTGATGAACCCAACTCGGGTCTTGACCCTAAAACAGCTTTAGTTATTGATGCCTTAATTCAAGATATCACCAAAGAGTTTAATATAACAACGATTATTAATACTCATGATATGAATTCTGTTATGGCTATTGGTGAAAAAATACTCTATATTCATCAAGGAGAAAAAGAATGGGAAGGAGATAAAGAGAAAATCCTTACAGCAAAGAATAAAAAACTCAATGATTTTGTCTTCGCTTCTGATCTTTTTAAGAAGATTAAAGACATAGAAACTATTAGTTCTAGCCAAAAATAAAAAATCCTATGACAGTTATCTGTACATAGGATTTATCTTATTAATCACTCTAGTTCCAAACTTTTTATTTACGACGTAGAAATATATTAATAGGTGTCCCTGTTAATGACCATTTCTTCCTCATATTATTCTCTAAAAATCGTCTATAAGGCTCTTTTACATATTGAGGTAAATTAGCAAAGAATATAAACGAAGGTATACGAGTATTAGGTAGCTGTGTAATATATTTAATTCTAATATACTTACCTTTAATTGCAGGAGGCGGATATGCCTCAATAAAAGGTAATAACTCGTTATTTAATTCATTAGTCGGTATTCGTAACTTTCTATTGTGATAAACCTTATCAGCCTCTTCAAGTATACGCATAATACGCTGCTTAGTCAACGCGGAAGCGAAAATCAATGGGAAGTCAACAAAGGGAGAAAAACGGTAACGTATAGCCTCTTCAAACTCTTTCATTACCTTAGGAGATTTATCTTCTACTAAATCCCACTTATTGACAACAACAACTAACCCTTTTGCATTTTTTTGAATTAAAGAAAAGATATTTAAGTCTTGTCCTTCTAACCCTTTCGTTGCATCTAACATTAAAACACAAACATCTGAATTTTCTATAGCACGTATAGAACGAACGACTGAATAGTATTCTAAATCTTCTCGAACACGAGATTTCCTTCTAATACCAGCTGTATCAACTATATAAAAGTCAAACCCAAATTTATTGTATTTAGTATAAATGGAATCTCTGGTTGTTCCTGCAATCTCTGTAACTATATTACGATCTTCACCAATAAAAGCATTGATCAAAGATGACTTGCCTACATTAGGACGCCCCACAACGGCTATTCTAGGAGTGTCATCATCTAAAATCTCTAACTGCTCCTTTTTGAATTTAGAAACTAAAAAATCTAATAAGTCACCTGTTCCACTACCTGATGTAGCAGAAATACAATAAGGATCACCTAATCCTAATTTGTAAAATTCAGCAGAGTTATATTGTAAATCATGATTGTCGGTTTTATTAGCAACAACAATCACTGGCTTTTTGGTTCTCCTAAGTATACTTGCAACTTCACTATCTAAATCGGTAACACCACTTTTTATATCTACTAAAAAGAGTATTACATCAGCTTCATCAACAGCAACTAATACTTGTTTTCTTATTTCATCCTCAAAAACATCATCTGAACGAACTACCCAACCCCCAGTATCAACAACAGAAAACTCATTATCAAGCCATTCTGCTTTTCCATACTGACGATCTCTCGTTGTGCCAGCTGTATCATTTACAATAGCTCTACGAGTTTGTGTTAACCTATTAAAAAGTGTCGATTTCCCTACATTGGGACGTCCAACGATAGCAACTAAATTTCCCATGGCACTATCTTTATTATAACAGTATCACTACTGTTGAGTTTTAACTATTCTGGTTGATAACCAAAATTACGCAAATTTCTATTCGAATCACGCCAATCTTTCTCAACCTTTACAAAAGTTCTTAAATAAATCTTTTTTCCAAAGAATCGCTCTAATTCTTTACGAGCTTCAGTAGCCACTTTCTTTAAAGCTCTTCCTTCTTTCCCGATGATAATTCCTTTTTGTGATTCACGTTCTACATAAATCACCGCTTGAATATTGATCAGCTGTGTACTTTCCTTATATTCTTCCACAACAATTTCTACTGAATAAGGAATTTCCTTATCATAGTATAACAATATTTTCTCACGAATAATTTCTGATACAAAAAATCGTGCAGGTTTATCAGTCCATTGATCTTTTCCAAAATATGGGGGAGACACAGGTAACAACTCAATAATACGTTGCATTATATAATCTACACCAAATTTATTTTGAGCTGAAATAGGTAAAATCTCAGCTTTTGGCATCAATTCTTCCCATGCTATTACAAGCTCTTCTAATTTATCCTGATTAGATAAGTCCACTTTATTAATCAAGAGTAAAACAGGAATATCTAGATTGTTTACTCGTTCTATAAACTCACTATTCTTCTCAAAATCTTCGACAACGTCTGTTACATAAAGCAAAACATCAGCATCAATCAATGCAGAAAGTGAAAAGTTTAGCATAGACTCCTGTAATTTATAATTTGGTTTTATCACCCCAGGAGTATCTGAAAACACAATTTGGACATCCTCCGTATTATGAATTCCCATAATACGATGTCTAGTGGTTTGAGACTTAAAAGTAGCAATAGAAACTCTCTCACCTACCAATGCATTCATTAAAGTAGATTTACCTACATTAGGATTCCCTACAATATTTACAAAGCCTGCTTTATGCATATTTTTTGTTTTAGATAAAAAAACGCACCAAATATTAAATAAGATGCGTCTCAAATATCATTTGTTGTTATTCTTTATTTGTTGGACTACCATCGTACCCCCACTTAACATAAATAGCCCCCCAAGTAAAACCAGCGCCAAATGCAGTAAAAATCATATTGTCACCTTTCTTAAGTTTAGCTTCATTATCCCATACACATAAAGGAAGTGAAGCAGCACTCGTATTTCCATAGTGACCAATATTCACTAACATCTTATCTTCTGGTAATTCAAGGCGATTAGCTATAGCTGATATAATTCTAAGATTAGCTTGATGAGGTACAACCCAATCAATCTTATCTTTAGATAACTCATTGCGATTTGCTATCTCTACACAAACATCAGACATATTAGATACAGCGTATCTAAAAACTGTACGACCCTCTTGATACACATAATGTAAGTGGTTTTCTACAGTAAAAGGAGAAGAAGGACATACTGATCCACCCGCCTTGATATGTAGAAAAGGTAAGCCTTTACCATCAGTGTGAAGCTGAGCATCAATAACACCCAGCTCCTCAGTTGTGGGCTCCATTAAAAATGCAGCAGCACCATCTCCGAAAATTGGACAAGTTGCCCGATCTGTATAATCTACAATTGCTGACATTTTATCAGCACCTACAATAATTACTTTCTTATATCTACCTGAGCGTATAAATGAAGCTGCAGTTTCCATAGCATATAAAAAACCAGAACAAGCTGCCTGCATATCAAATGCAAAAGCATTAGTAATGCCATTCTTTTTACAAACTATAGATGCAGTTGAAGGAAAAGCATAATCAGGAGTAGATGTTGATAAAATAACTAAATCCACCTCTTCGGGATTAGTGTTTGTCTTCTGTAATAGTTGTTTTACAGCTTTTCTTGCCATATAAGAAGTACCTAATCCTTCTTCATTCAAGATACGTCTCTCCTTAACCCCAATACGTGTCATGATCCACTCATCACTGGTATCAACCATTTTGGACAAGTCATCATTATTTAATATATAATCAGGGACAAAGCCTCCTACACCAGTTACTACAGCATTTATATTACTCATCAAAACATTTTTTTGCATAACAAATCTTATCCAACCAGAAAACGACTATGAACAGGATAAGAGAAAAGAAACAACAAAGATTAAATTATAAAGCTACGTCTTTCTCGATTGCGATTTGACCTCTATAGTACCCGCATTCTCCGCATACACGGTGAAAAACATGCCACTCGCCACAGTTAGGACAAATAGCTAACGTAGGAGCTACCGCTTTATCATGCGTTCTTCTCTTTCTAGTTCTTGTTTTCGATTGTCTTCTTTTTGGTGTTGCCATTTTCTTATCTTTTTAAATTTTAATTATTATCTAGTATTTTTCGTAATTCATTCCAACGGGGGTCTAATTGTTCTTCGTCATCTGCTACATTCTCAGCGTTATGTTGATCTAACAAAATCAACATCTGCTCATCACATTCCCCTTCTTCATGCGATCTCATTATGGGTAATGACAAAGAAATATACTCATACATTAACCATGCTACATTTAATTTTCGTTCTTCACCAGAAACAAAAATCAAATCATCATCTACTTCTTCTGTTTTTTCTCCTAGCTTCACGAATAACTCATTATAAGCCTCTACTGGGTAGTTTACTTCAGCTAAGCAGCGATCACAAGGAACCTGCACAAATCCATTAAAATCAAAAACGAACTCATAAGTAGAGGACTTTTTTGATACATTCAACTGTGCTTTAACACTACCACTCTCAATTTCTGTTTGCTCTAAAGCAGAAAAGAAAGCATCGTCCAACATAAAATTAAATGCTATGGACTCACCCTCATCAATCTTCGCTAAGTCTATCGTATATGCTTCTAATTCATATACTATCTTCTTTTCCATATCTTTCATCCTCCACAAATTTAGCTCTAAAATTAGACTTAATCAGAGTTTATACGGCCGACAAAGATACGAATATAAAAAACAAGCTACAACAAAAAATGAAATAATTCTAAGTAACCCTATCAAAATCAACGATAAATAAACTTATAACATAAAACAACTAGCCTCATTTTCGAAAGAAGATTGAAAGATAATCAATCATTTAAAGTTCTCTCTTACTTCTTACGGGTCAGTCCATATTCTTGGGGATTTAACAATTAAGCATATAGCATCATTACTCTATACAGATAGAACCTAACATCATCTACTCCTCTGAAAGTAGCCCTAAATGATTTAAGCTTGGCATTGAAAGA
>JAAYSY010000272.1 GCA_012518235.1 Bacteroidales bacterium | reverse complement strand
CTATTAGACCTATCCCTTCTAAACGTACAGCAATACAAAGCTGATAGACTAAAGCAAGCTGAAAAACTCAATCCTGAACAACGATCGATTAGACAATTAAAAGAAATACAACAACAACTCCAGATGGATAAAATACCCCTACATATTGAATGTTTTGACAACTCAAATATACAGGGATCTGATCCAGTAGCTGCATGTGTTGTTTTCAAAAAGGGAAAACCATCTAAAAAAGACTACAGAAAATATCATATTAAAACCGTCGAAGGACCTGATGACTACGCCTCAATGCGCGAAGTAGTTGAAAGAAGATACTCAGCTCTCCTAGCCGATGAAAAAGAGTTACCAGACTTAATACTTACCGATGGAGGAAAAGGTCAAATGTCGGCGGTTAAAGAGGTGTTGGACAAACTGAAACTCTCAATCCCAATAGCAGGATTAGCCAAAGATGATAAGCACAGAACATCAGAAATGCTTTTTGGAAATCCACCTAAAGTTATAGGAATGAAACAAAATAGCCCCCTATTCCGTTTACTAGAAAACATACAAAATGAAGTCCATCGTTTTGCGATTCAATTTCATAGAGACTTGCGAAGTAAACGTCAAATAACATCTGAACTTGATAGCATAAAAGGTATCGGACCGATAACTAAAGATAAACTTCTTAAAAAATACAAGAGCGTAAAACGGATAAGAGAAGCTAACAAATCGGAACTAATAGAACTAATTGGAGCTGCTAAAGCAAATGCTTTAATTAATGGATTAACAAAAAGTAAAACCTCACACAAATAAGAGTATATTATTTATTTTATCATTATCTTAGTAAGTCAATAAAGAGTTATATCTATGCGAGTAGTAATACAAAGAGTTTCAGAAGCATCGGTTGCTATTGATAATAAGCAAAAAGCATCTATTGATTCTGGGTTTATGATCTTAGTTGGAATAGAAGATCAGGATGCAATTAACCCCGAAAAGGAGATGAATTGGCTAGCAAATAAAATAGTGAATCTGAGGGTATTTGATGATACTGACGGAGTAATGAATAAGTCAATCATTGACACACAAGGTGACATACTTTTAATCAGTCAATTTACACTCCACGCATCAACAAAAAAGGGAAATAGGCCCTCATATATTAAAGCAGCAAAACCTGAAATATCAGAAAAAATATACACTAAGTTCTGCTCTGTCCTCAGTGAAAAGTTAGGTAAACCGATCCATACAGGAGTCTTTGGTGCAGACATGAAAGTATCACTAACTAATGATGGCCCCGTTACAATTATAATAGATACACTAAATAAAGAGTGATGACTATAAAAGAGGCACAAACCACTGTAGATCAGTGGATTAAAGAAAATGGCGTACGCTATTTTAACGAATTAACGAATATGGCGATACTAACAGAAGAAGTAGGAGAGTTAGCTAGGGTTATATCTCGCGTATATGGGGAGCAATCCTTTAAAGAAGGTGAAGAGCCTAATCTTGCAGATGAATTAACAGATGTACTTTGGGTACTTCTTTGCATTGCAAATCAAACCGGTGTTGACCTCACAAAAGCTTTTGAAGAAAACCTAAAGAAAAAAACAATAAGAGATAATCAAAGACATATTAATAATCCTAAACTTAAAAACCATGAATAATAAAGTAGAACATACCAATGACGATAAATACTTATTGGCATTATCTAAATATAACACGGATATTAAAGATGAAGAGGTTAAAAAAGAGGTAGCCAAACTAATCAAAGAAAAGACAGCAGAAAACAACACTAAAGATGTAAAAGCTTTCCTTTTCAATTGTATAGATTTAACATCACTCACCCCTACTGATAATGATGAAAGCATTCTTAGCATGGTAGAAAAAGTAAATCAATTTAGTGACACCTATCCTGAACTGAAAAATGTTGCAGCGATGTGTGTTTATCCTAATTTTACCTCAATAGTAAAAAACTCTTTAGAAGTAGAAGATGTGAACATTGCATGTGTTTCTGCAGGTTTTCCATCATCACAGACCTTTATCGAAGTTAAAATAGCAGAAACTGCTATGGCGATAATGGAAGGTGCTGATGAAGTAGATGTTGTGATTTCGGTTGGAAAATTTCTAAACGGAGACTATGAAACCTTATGTGATGAACTTGAAGAAATAAAAGATCTAGCAGAAAATAAAGGTAGACACGTAAAAGTAATTCTAGAAACAGGTGCGTTACAAAGTGCAGAAAACATTAAAAAAGCATCAATATTAGCAATGTATTCTGGTGCTGACTTTATAAAAACTTCAACTGGTAAAGAAAAAATATCAGCTACTCCAGAAGCAGCTTATGTCATGTGTCAAGCCATAAAAGAATATTACGAAGAAACAGGAAACAAAGTAGGATTCAAACCTGCTGGTGGACTAAGTACCCCTGAAGATGCGATAATATATTATACAATAGTTAAAGAAATCTTAGGTACAGAGTGGTTAACAAATAAATTATTTAGACTTGGAACAAGTAGATTAGCTAACTTATTATTAAGCGATATAAAAGAAAAAGAAATCAATTTTTTCTAAGCTATTAAATATAAAATAAATAAAGGTGGAGTAAACTCCACCTTTATTTATTTTATAACATTTATCAATACATGACACTATATAGTGTACTACTTACAATTTTCTTTTCACTACATATTCCAAATAGCCCAATAAAGAAGTACGTATAGTACCAGTAAATAACTCATTAATTATAGTTTCTGCTTCTTCTTTGAATCGGTCAATTGTATCCATTGCATATTGAATCCCTCCTCTATCAATTGCAAACTGAATTAATTCTTCTATATCATCTATAGAAGCAGTCCCCTTCTTTACAGAAATGGCTTTATTTTTAAATTTCTCATCAGCAACTTTATTCAAAGCATAAAGAATAGGAAGTGTCAACTTACCCTCTTCCATATCAATTCCGGTGGGTTTTCCTACATCAGAATTTATATAGTAATCAAAGATATCATCCTTAATTTGAAAGCAAAGCCCAATTAAATTACCTAACTTTTTTACCTTTCTAGTCCAATTATCCGAAGCATGAACAGAAAGAGCAGCAATTTCAGCACAAGCCTCAAAAAGGGCTGCTGTTTTTTTACTTATTACCTCAAAATATGACTCTTCAGTAAGATCTAATTTATCAGTGTTCTCTAACTGTAATAGCTCACCTTCAGAAAGTTTTCTTCCTAAATTGGCTACTAAATCTATTATTTTATGATTCCGTGTTTTCCCAACCTCCATTAAGCAAGTTGCCAAAAAAAAATCTCCAGCTAAAACAGATACTTTATTATCATAAATAGCATTAGTTGAAGGTTGCCCTCTGCGTAAAGCACTTTCATCCACAACATCATCGTGAATTAAACTTGCAGTATGCAATAACTCTAACGCAACAGCAGAATAAATAGACTCATCTTCAACTTTACCAAAAGATTTTGCTATTAACAAAACCAAAATTGGACGCATCATTTTGCCATTTTTCTGCTTAATATGTTCTATGACACCTTGCATTAAATGATTAGAACTATCCAGTGAACGATCGAAAAACACTTTAAATTCTTCTAATTCATCTAGTATAGGCTCCTTTATTTGGAGTAGTGTATTCATACCTAGCCTTATAATTGAAATACAAAAATAATATATAAAAGAATCATTCCAGCATTTTTTTGTATTTTTACCTTAAATACATATATAATTATGAATAAGAAGAAACTTTTTTTCCTAGATGCCTATGCTCTTATATATAGGGCCTATTATGCATTTATACGAAACCCTAGAATAAACAGTAAAGGACTAAACACATCAGCTATATTCGGATTTGTTAATACATTGGAAGATATATTATCTACAGAAAATCCAACTCATATAGGAATAGCCTTCGATCCTCCTGGCCCCACTTTCCGGCACAAAGCCTATGAAGAATATAAGGCTCAAAGGGAAGAAACTCCAGAAGATATAAGAAAAGCTGTACCAATTATTAAGGAAATTATCAAAGCTTACAAAATACCTATACTAGAAGTAGAGGGCTATGAAGCTGATGATGTAATTGGAACGTTAGCTACAAAAGCAGGCAAAAAAGATATAGTTACCTATATGCTAACACCAGACAAAGATTATGGTCAGTTGATAACCGAAAATGTCTTTATGTATAGGCCTAAGCACAGAGGAGGATATGAAATATTAGGAGTAGAAGAAATAAAAAAGAAATACAAAATCAACACTCCATCCCAAGTTATCGATTTACTTGCACTGATGGGAGATGCATCAGACAATATTCCAGGCTGTCCTGGTATTGGTGAAGTTAGAGCACAAAGATTAATTAACGAGTTTAATTCTGTTGAAGAAATTATTTCTAACATAGATAAACTTAAAGGAGCTATTAAAAAAAATGTGGAGGAAAATATTGAAGCCATTAAATTCTCGAAGTTTTTAGCTACAATTAAAATAGATGTACCGATAGAATTAGAATTAGATAAATTAGTAAGAGAGAAAGAGAACAAAGAAAAAATATTAGATCTATTTGAAGATTTAGAGTTTAGAAATATAATCAATAGAAAATATCCAGAACAAGAAAACCAAACACCGACTCTATTTGATAATATGAATCAAAAAGAGGCTACACAAGGCAATTTGTTTGCGAATTTTGAAGGCAATAACACAGGTGATTCTAAAATTCGCAAGGATTCTGCATTAGAAAACAGCAAGGTTAGATATCAACTAATTGATAATAAGGAAGATATAGAGATATTAATAGAGAAATTAGATAAACAAAAAGAACTCGCTATAGATACCGAAACAACAAGTGTTGAGCCAATGGAGGCAGAATTAGTTGGATTTAGTTTTTCTTTTCAAACGAATGAAGCTTTTTATATCCCAGTGCCACCCATTAAAGAAGAAGCCGAAAAAATTGTTCAAAAGTTTAAACCTATCTTAGAAAACGAAAATATAATTAAAATTGGACAAAATATAAAATACGACATGATCGTTCTTCACAATTATGGTGTAGACATAAAAGGTGAGCTTTTTGATACAATGATTGCTCATTATGTAATTCAACCAGAACTAAGACATGGTATGGATTATTTAGCTTCAATTTATTTAGATCATCAAACAATTCCAATAGAACATTTAATAGGACCTAAAGGAAAAAATCAAAAAAGCATGAGAGATTTAACCCCTGAGCAGGTCTATCCCTATGCATGTGAAGATGCAGATATTACTTTGAGGTTAAAAAAGAAAATTGAAAAAGAATTAAAAGATGCTAAGTCGGAAGAATTATTCTATACCATTGAGATGCCACTTGTCCCTGTATTAGCTCAATTAGAAATTAACGGTGTATTATTAGATACTGATGCATTAAAAAAAACCTCAGAAGACTTAACCCAAAGACTAATCACTTTAGAAGAAAGTATTCATAAAATTGCAGGCATAGATTTTAATGTATCTTCTCCCAAACAAGTAGGGGAAACTTTGTTTGATCACTTAAAGCTAGATGAAAAAGCAAAGAAGACTAAAACAGGACAATATGTAACATCGGAGGAAGTGCTATTAAAGTATAAAAATAAACATGAGATCATTGGAAAAATTTTAGATTTTAGAAGTTTAAGAAAGCTACTAAATACTTATGTTGATGCCCTTCCTAAGTTAATTAATCCAACAACCAATAGAATACATACTTCTTTTAATCAAACAGTAACGGCTACTGGCCGATTAAGTTCAAGCAATCCAAATTTACAAAACATCCCAATACGTGATGATGATGGTAGAGAAATAAGAAAAGCTTTTATTCCAGATAAAGATTCTGAATTTTTCTCAGCAGACTATTCACAAATCGAGTTAAGAATTATAGCTCATCTAAGTAATGATGAACATATGATCGACGCCTTTGTGAAAGGCTATGATATACATGCTGCAACAGCTGCAAAAATATATAAAACTGAGGTAGATCAAGTCACTTCAAATATGAGAAATAAAGCTAAAACGGCTAATTTCGGTATTATATATGGTATATCAGTATTTGGATTATCAGAGCGATTAAACATTGAAAGATCTGAAGCTAAACAATTAATTGATGGCTATTTTAGTAGTTATCCTGAGGTTTCAAAGTACATGGAAGAAAGCAAAAAAAAGGCTAGAGAGTTAGGGTATGTTGAAACCTTATTTAAAAGAAAAAGATACCTTCCAGATATAAACTCAAGAAATGCAATTGTAAGAGGCTATGCAGAAAGGAATGCCATCAATGCACCTATACAGGGAAGTGCTGCTGACATTATTAAAGTAGCTATGATAAACATTCAAAAAAGATTTAAAGAGGAAAATCTACAATCTAAAATGTTACTTCAAGTACATGACGAACTTAACTTTAGTGTACCCACAAATGAAAAAAACATCGTGGAGAAGATAGTTATTACAGAGATGGAAAACGCATGTAAACTGAAAGTTCCTCTAAAAGTAGATTGCGGTTGGGGTAAAAATTGGCTTGAAGCACATTAAAAACTTTATTTAACATTTATGAATATAGATACATTAAATATGCATCTACAATCATTATGTAAATAATAGAAGGAAAAAGAATATTTTAGCTCATAAAACACGAAATATCATCACATTGTGATAAAGTTAATATTTGCATAAACACTTACATATTGATATTTTACAGTATAAAAAATTTGCTTATAAGAGAATTAATCTTATTTTTGTAGTAGAAACAATGACTTATTTGACATTTTGTCAATTAACACTTATAATAAAGGAAGCTACTATGAAAACAAATCAATTTATTAGAACAACGCTTTTTTTCATATTATTTGGTTTATTTGGAACCTTTAGTTTTGCTAAAACACACAATAACTTAATTTATGATACCGAAGAGGTTAATGGAGTAATGATCTCTCAAACGGTATATAAACAAGATGATGGTATTTTAGCTAAATATCAAAAATACACTTACGAATACGATGACAATCATAGGATAACTCGAAACACATCATATAAGTGGAGTAACGGCACCTGGACTAAGGATATGTGTATTAGACATGAATACATTGATAATAGCATAAAAACAACCTATTATAAGTGGGATAACGATAAAAAGGAATACATTTTACAACCTAATATGACATTAATTACCGAGAATAATTAAAAAGTAATAGAATAGAAAACAATAAAGGGGGCTTTCGCCCCCTTTATTGTTTTCTATTAATAAGCTAAATATTAATAGTTTTCTTTTTTAATTTCAAAGTGTGCTTGAGCATGTAAACAAGCTGGACAAAGTTTTGGAGCATCTTTTCCAACATGAATATAACCACAGTTACGACATTGCCAAACTACTTCATCAGGTCTAGCAAAAACTTTAGCATCTTCTATATTACTAACAAAAGCACGATATCTTTCTTCGTGACCTTTCTCTGCATTTGCAATATTACGATACATAGCTGCTATATCCTTAAATCCTTCTTCTTCTGCAACATCAGCAAAATGAGGATAATCAACAGCCCACTCTTGATGCTCACCTTGTGCAGCTGCTAATAGGTTTTCTAAAGTAGAACCGATTACACCAGCAGGAAATGATGCTGTAAATTCAACCATACCTCCTTCAAGATAACTAAACATTCTTTTTGCATGCTCTTTTTCTTGATCTGCTGTTTCTAAAAAGATAGCTGCCATTTGTTCAAAACCATCTTTTTTTGCTTGTTTTGCGAAGTAAGTATAACGCATTCTTGCCTGAGACTCTCCAGCAAATGATGTTAATAAATTCTTCTCGGTTTGAGTACCTTTAACTGATTTTTTAGCCATAATTTATTAGTTTAAATATTTATATTATAAATAACGTATTCATTCAATTACAATTATACTATAGCAAATATAAAAAATAGCAATAAGAAAAACGAACTGAACCTCAATTAAAATAACGCCTCTAAACGGAATCTCAATCTTTTATAAGATTAAACCAAATCTTATATTTTTTTTGATTATTTTTGCATTCCCTTAGATTTATACTTATGTTATTCTGTTAATATTCACTCTATAAATTCAATACAAGTATATGATAGATTTTAAGCCTAAAATTATTTCTGCCCTCAAAAATTACGACAAAAAAACATTTTCTGCAGATTTAATGGCAGGTATTATTGTAGGTATTGTAGCATTACCTCTTGCCATTGCTTTTGGAATAGCCTCAGGGGTTACTCCAGAAAAAGGAATAATTACTGCTATTATAGGAGGATTCATAATATCACTACTAGGAGGGAGCAGTGTACAAATTGGTGGTCCTACTGGAGCCTTTATCATTATAATTTATGGTATAATACAACAGTATGGCGAAAAAGGCTTACTTTTAGCTACACTCTTAGCGGGAGTTATTTTGCTTGTTATGGGCATATTTAAGCTAGGAACCATTATTAAATTCATCCCCTATCCTATTATTATTGGATTCACAAGTGGTATTGCCGTCACTATTTTCACTACACAAATAGCTGATGTCTTTGGTTTATCATTTGGTGATGATAAAGTACCTGGTGACTTTATTGGGAAATGGATAATGTATTTTAAGCATTTCACCAGTATTAATTGGTGGGAAACATTAATCAGTTTCCTTAGTATTGGTCTTATAATAATTACTCCACGTTTTTCTAAAAAAATTCCTGGATCATTAGTCGCTATAGTTTTGGTTACAATATTAGTATATATTTTTAAAACTTGGCTTGGTATTACAGGGATAGACACCATTGGTGATCGCTTTACAATAAGCGCAACTCTACCTGATGCTGAAATTCCCAAACTAGACTATGAAAGCGTGAAAAGCTTGATACCTGTATCTATAACAATAGCTGTTCTAGGAGCTGTAGAATCACTCTTATCTGCAACTGTAGCTGATGGAGTGATAGGACAAAAACACAACTCAAACACAGAGTTAATAGCTCAAGGTGCAGCAAATATTGTAGTTCCTCTTTTTGGAGGAATTCCAGCAACAGGAGCAATCGCTCGTACAATGACTAACATTAATAATGGTGGAAAAACACCTATTGCAGGTATCATACACGCTATTATTCTACTTTTCATTATGCTTTTCTTAATGCCTTTGGCAAAATATATTCCTATGGCTTGTTTGGCAGGAGTTCTTGTTATTGTTGCCTACAACATGAGCGAATGGAGAACATTTAAAGCATTTATGAACAATCCTAAATCGGATGTAGCTGTTCTTTTAGTTACTTTCTTTTTAACTGTTATATTTGATTTAGTTATTGCTATACAAGTGGGTCTAGTTCTAGCCTTCTTATTATTTATGAAGCGAGTAACTGAAACATCCGAAGTATCTGTTATTAGAGACCAATTAAATATATTTGGTGGAACAGATATAAAAGATGATGAAAACCTTGAAATACCAAAAGGTGTAGAGGTCTATGAAATTGAAGGTCCCTATTTCTTTGGTGTAGCTAACAAGTTTGAAGAACAAACTATAATAATGGGTGAACCCCCTAAAGTTAGAATTATAAGAATGAGGAAAGTACCTTTTATTGACTCTACAGGTATTCATAACTTAACTAACTTCTGTAAAAACTCACAAAGAGATAAAATAACGATCATTCTGTCTGGTGTAAATAAAGATGTGCATGAAACATTAGAAAAAGCTGGATTTTATGATGTTGTTGGCAGAGAAAATATATGCTCACACATTGTTGAAGCATTGAATCGATCTAAAGAAGCTCTATCTACACTTGAAGAAAAAAAACTATAAAGAAGAAAAAAACTAAGGTATAAGAATATCTAT
>JAAYSY010000271.1 GCA_012518235.1 Bacteroidales bacterium | reverse complement strand
TAAGAATGAAGGAGTCTTTAGGAATGAGTTAATTTTAACCTCAGATGCTAAAGTTATTAATATAGATAATACATTGGTTAATTTATTTATGTTGTTAAAACATAATGGTATAAGACCTAAACAAAGAGCTTCTAAAGGACAATCACTTGAAATAGACATAGATAAAATAATAGATTACTTTAAAATACTAGAATCCAAAGGAGATTTTAAAGGAATATCAGAAAATAAGCAAGCTGTAGAAATCTGGATCAGGCAAAATCTGATAAATTTGGTAAATCGAGGTAATTTAGAGAAGGAAAAGATTTCCTCTTTAAAACCGATCCATCTTGAAAGCTACCGCATCAGAAACGCTAAAAATACACGAGATTATTTTAGTGCTGATCAAGTTTATTTAATGTTGGGACAAAAACCAGCAATTAAAGAAGAGCTAAAAAAATATCTATTACAAGGTTGGGATCCTCAAACAAATGAATTTCTTTATGGTAACAGCTTAGATGTAGATAGCTTAGGAATTTTACATTTAATAAAAAATATTAAACCAGGATTAATAGAAAGTAATACAACCCTAAATCAAATAGTGCCTCTCTTATCTAAACAGGCAGAATTATTTTGCGAAGATATTCATCGTTTGTTAGTTTATAAGGAATTAATTCCAAGGAGTGTGTTGATTGAGTACATAAAAACAATAACCTCGTTTCATTTATCTATATATAGTTTCAAAGTAATAAACTATTTACCCAGAATGATAGATCAAAATCAAATTGATATAGAAAATGATTGGAAAGTTGTAGTTGATGTAACTGACAATTTAGAAAGTAAAGTTTCTGCATTTGCAATTAGAGATGCTGAAAATAATTATAATGCAATATATAACTACATTAAAGCTAGCTTTCAGGTAAATACAATAATAAATGCATTTGGTTTAGATAAAAGTAATTCAACAAGCTTAAAGCAAGCAATAAACAAACTAAATGACAAATCTGATATGGTTGAATCAACATTAACTGCATATTGGAACGTTTTACGAAACAATCAATCAGATGATGACAAAGAACTTCTGGACGGGATGGTTAAATATGAGGATTCATCCTTTGATAAATATGTTGAAACTCTAATGAAAGTCAAGGGTCCTTATCAATTGAAATATTACCCACAATTTTTAGATAGTATTTCGCAAAAAAATAATGATAGAGGCTTTTTGACACAAGGTAGAAGTAAAAAATATCCAAGACGTTTTGTATTAGGGACACGTCTATTAGAAGCCTTAGTTCAAATACAAGTATTACACTTAGAAGATGATAAATTCTTTACGCAGAATATATCTATAGAAGATTTAATGGCTAATTTGAAGATCCGTTATGGATTAGTTATTAATGGATTAAGTGAAGAGGAATATCGTAATGCAGATGTTAATACTAACTTAGCATTCAAAGAAAATGTAGATGCTTTTAAATCAAAATTAAGACAGATTGGATTTTATAATGACATGAGTGATGCTTATATACTTCAAAAAGTGAGACCAAGATACGAACTGAAAAAGTAACTATTATGACAAGTACTCAAAACCTTAAATATTATAATTATATAGTTGATATAATTATACAACAATTTAGCCTAGAATTGACAGAGTCTAAACCTGGACACTGTATGAAAATAACTGGATTGGCGGATGAACAATTATTTATATTATTAGATAAAATAAGAATTCAATAT
>JAAYSY010000270.1 GCA_012518235.1 Bacteroidales bacterium | reverse complement strand
TCGATAATCAAACGACTTAAAGAAAATGGAAGAAAATAGTAAAGATTATAGAAAGTTAGTTATAGTTATCTGTTTAGCATCAGGTCTTGTTCCTTTTATGGGGTCAGCATTAAACCTAGCAATTCCATATATAAATAAAGAGCTAGAACTGACAGCTGTTACAGTAGGTTGGCTTCAAACTATTTATTTACTCTCTACAGCTATTTTTCAAATTCCATCCGCACGAATATCAGACATAGTGGGCCGAAAGAAAATATTTATTCTTGGTCTATTGTTTTTCTTTTTATCTTCCCTTTTTTCTGGGTTTTCAAACTCTGGAACACTTCTATTAATTCATCGCTTTATTATGGGTGTTGGCAGTGCGATGATGTTTAGTACATCTAATGCCATATTAGTATCTAAAACGCCACCACAAATGAGAGGAAAAGCATTAGGTATTAATACAGCAGCAGTTTATTTTTCTTTAGCATCAGCTCCAATAATTGGAGGAGGACTAACACAATACTTAGGTTGGAAAAGTATATTCTTTGCTTCTGCACTTATTAGTTTTATAGCAATGATTGGAGCTGTTTTTTACATCAAGGACAATTGGAAAACAGATAAACAATACTCCTTTGACTACTGGGGTGCGACTCTTTATGCCATAGGATTATCTGCACTTATCTATGGATTCTCCACGCTACCTCAAACACAAGGCTTCATATTAACTTTAGGAGGTGCTTTTCTTCTGTTCTATTTCGGATATTATGAAAAGAAACAAAAATCCCCTGTATTTAACATTCAACTATTTCTTGGTAATCGTGTCTTTAGAATGTCTTTACTCTCTGCTTTAATTAACTACGCTTCAACTTTTGCCGTATCCTTTATGTTGAGTATTTATCTACAATATGCCAGAGGACTATCTCCTCGAGATGCAGGATTAATTTTGGTTGCACAACCTATTATTATGACACTGGTTACCATCAAAGCTGGAAGTTTATCGGACAGAAAATCACCCACCATTTTAGCTACTATTGGCATGTTTATAGTATTCATAGGACTCATTTGCCTCATATTCCTTTCTGCTACTACCCACTTTGCATATATAATTACCATTCTGATTGTTTTAGGTTTTGGGTTTGGTCTATTCTCATCGCCTAACACTAATGTCATTATGGGATCGGTAACTAAAAAGGATTATAGTGGTGCATCAGCAAGTATGGGAACGATGCGTCTTACAGGACAAGCATTTAGTATGGGACTAGCAATGCTTGCTTTCTCTATGACCATAGGTAATAACTCTTTTGAAAATGTAGAAGCTAGGTATTTAATATCAGCAATGCGAATAACTTTTATTATAAGCTCTATTCTTTGCCTAATAGGTGTCTACACATCATCTATCAGAAAAAGATCTATAAAATAAACCCTCATTACATATAATTCATTGCATAAAAAAAGGATGCCTAAATAAAAAGACATCCTATCTATGAACTCTAAAAGAAAATGAGCTAACGTATGGTTACCATTGTAGCACCAAAACCATATTCCTTAAATGAGGCATCTTGAGAAATACATTTTTTATATTTCTTTCGAATCTCATCGGCAAGAGATTTGCGAAGCACACCATCTCCTTTACCATGAATAAAAACTATTCGCTGCCCTTTATTGCTTTTATTTTCTTCCATTACCTTGTGAAACTCTTTTAATTGATATTCTAATATATCTTTATTACTCATTCCTTGAGTAGTATCTAAAAGCTCATGGATATGTAAGTCCACTTCAAGAATACTATTCTTCTCCTTACGTCTTCTTATAGATTTCTTTATAGGAGCATCAATTTTTTTCTGAAAAGCTATAGCTTCTTCAATAGACACAGGATCAATAACAACCGGATCTACAGAAACATCATCTTTAACAACATCATAAAGTAAAGCAGATTCCACAAAAAACTCTGTATCTTTAAATGCATGTAATTTATAAAACTTTACTACGTCTATTTTTAATTCTACAGAAACAGCTGGCTTAAGATTATATCCTGTAGCGTGTTTAAAAGGAATTAACTGAATAGCAACTTGCTCTAACTCATTTAATCGTATTTTATCAAACTTCTCTATTAGCAATTTAGAGTTTGGCTCAAGTAATCCATGACTTCTCAATTGCCAAGCACCATCCAACTCATTCTGGTACGTATAATAGAGATAATAATTACTATCATTTATAAGATAACTCTCAAAGTCTGTTGTTTGTAATTGTCTACTATTTTCAGGTACAAAACCTAAGAACACATTTAGATTATCTCTACCTCTTACTTCCAGCGAAGGCTCTTCAATCTTTACAGTCCCAGCTATTAAATTTTCAGCCCTTTTTGAGTCTGTAGCACTTCCTTTTTTTTCAATATTATAATCATCCGTCTCAATCACAACTAGTTCATGTAAGGGAACGGGGAAATCAAAACCACTTTCATCTTCTACCCAAGCAGTTCCTTTATCTTTAAATCCTTTGATGACTCCACCACCCACATCGTTTAAAAAACGTACTTTATCACCTATCTTCATAACTTCAATCTTTTATATTTGATCAGATTTTATTGAACTGATCTATTATCTCAGCTAATATCGCTATTTTTGTGCTACAAAAGAAACGTATAAATGAAAAATAAGCCTCAACAAATTCAAATTAAAGATTACAATTATCAACTTCCTGAGGAACGTATAGCTAAGTTTCCACTTCCTGTCAGAGATGAATCTAAACTGCTCATTTATAAACAAGGACAAATTACGGAAGACCGATTTCATAACTTGGCAAACTTCCTACCCAAAGATTCTTTGATGATCTTTAATAACACCAAAGTTATACAAGCAAGGCTACGCCTTCAAAAAGAGACGGGTGCTACGATAGAGATTTTCTGTTTAGAACCAGCATCCCCCACTGATTACAATCTTAATTTTCAATCAAAAGAAGAGGTCTCTTGGTATTGTATGATAGGGAATCTAAAGAAATGGAAAGAGGGAACACTTAAACAATCGCTCGTTCTTAAAGGAGAAAAAGTAACTTTATCAGCTACACGAGGTGAAGCCCATGAAACAGGTCATCGAGTAAACTTTCATTGGGATAATTCTAATTTTACATTCACTGATATTCTCGAAGCCTTTGGAGAACTACCTATTCCTCCTTATCTAAATAGAAAAACAGAGGAAACAGATAAAGTAACGTATCAAACTGTTTATTCTAAGATAAAAGGATCTGTAGCAGCTCCTACAGCTGGACTACACTTTACACCTCGTGTCTTAGATAGTATAAGAAAGAGTGAAATAGCAATTGAGGAAATCACACTACATGTAGGTGCTGGAACTTTTAGACCTGTAAAAAGTGATGAAATAGGTAAGCATGAGATGCATACAGAATACTTCACTGTACGTAGAGAAGTCATAGAAAAGCTAATACAATACAAAGGACAAGCAATTGCTGTAGGTACTACATCGGTGAGAACATTAGAAAGTCTTTATCATATTGGAGTCTTTTTACAAGATCACCCAAATGCAAGTGAAGATGAACTAGCTATTAATCAATGGCAGGCCTATGAGCAACAACACAAGTTAACAGCTCTAGAGTCCTTACACAACATACTCACCTATCTAACAGTACACCAACTTGATAGATTAAACACACATACGCGTATAATTATAGCTCCTGGTTATGAATACCAACTAGTTAAAGCGATGATTACAAACTTTCATCAACCACAGAGCACTTTACTTTTACTAGTGTCTGCTTTTGTAAAAGAAGATAATTGGAAGGATATCTATGACTTCGCTTTAAATCACAATTTTCGTTTTCTTAGTTATGGGGATTCTTCCTTATTAATACCATAAAAAATTCCGAAGTTACTTATAGGTTAAGTAACTTCGGAATTAATATATCGTCGTATAACAAGTCTCTAATTAAATCATACTTTGAATTACAGCAATAACTTCATTTGCTATAGTATCTGCTTTCTCTTTCGTATGAGCTTCACTATATACACGTATGATTGGCTCTGTATTACTCTTTCGTAAATGAACCCATTTATCAGAAAAATCTATTTTCACACCATCAACGGTATTAATTTCTTCATCTGAGAAGTGTTCTTGGACTTTATCCAATAAGCCATCGACATCAATTTCAGGGGTTAAATCAATTCGTTTTTTAGACATGAAATAGACAGGATAAGTGGCTCTTAATTCACTTACAGTCTTCTTCTCATGAGCTAAATGCGATAGAAACAAAGCTATACCAACCAAAGCATCTCTACCATAGTGACTTTCAGGGTAGATAACTCCACCATTTCCTTCACCTCCAATAACTGCATTCGTTTCTTTCATTTTAGCAACCACATTAACCTCTCCTACAGCTGCAGCACTATAATTCATTCCGTAACGTTTTGTAACATCACGTAAAGCTCTTGTTGAGCTCAAATTTGAAACCGTATTTCCGGGAGTATGTTTCAATACATAATCAGCAACAGTAACTAAAGTATACTCCTCACCATACATCGTACCGTTCTCTGCTACTAATGCTAAACGATCCACGTCAGGATCTACAACAAAAGCAACATCTAAGCTACCTTCCTTCATCAACTTCATGATATCACCGAGGTTCTCCTCTAACGGTTCTGGATTGTGTGCGAAATGACCTGTAGCATCGCAATGTAGTTTTTCTATTTTTTCAACACCTAATTGTTTTAGTAAATCAGGAAGTATAAGTCCACCTACAGAGTTCACACAATCAATAGCCACCTTAAAATTAGCAGCTTTAATAGCCTCTACATCAACTAATTCTAAACCTAATACACTATCAATATGCTTTTGATTATAAGACAAATCTTTTTTATAACTTCCTAAGTTATCCACTTCAACATAATCAAAATCCTCAGTCTCTACTAAATCAAGCACGGCTTCTCCTTGCTCAGCATTCAGAAATTCCCCTTTGCCATTTAGAAGCTTTAATGCATTCCATTGTTTTGGATTATGCGAGGCAGTTAAAATAATGCCCCCCGCTGCATCCTCTTTCATCACTGCTATTTCAGTGGTTGGAGTAGAAGCCAAATCTATATCTACAACGTCCCAACCAATTCCCATTAGGGTACCAACGACTAAGTTTCTAACCATTTCACCAGATATTCGAGCATCGCGACCAACAATAATTTTATTATTCTTTATCGGCTGACATCTTCTCATGTAGGTTCCATAAGCAGAAGTAAATTTCACAATGTCCAACGGAGTAAAAGCATTTCCTACCTGTCCCCCAATAGTTCCTCGAATACCAGAGATTGATTTTATAAGTGTCATGTTAATAAGTTGTTTATGTATTTATTAGTTTTTCTCTAATTTTATATTGCGCATGTCGTAAAAATAGGGAAAAACTGTACGCTGTGCAGAAATGTGTCCCATCTTAGAAGGAATGATCAGTTTGATGTGAGCTCCACTACGAATATATCTTAAAGGAAGTAACCAACCACCAGGAACAGAAGTAGACCCATACGTACGATACATATTATAACCTACACCTAATTCCCCTGTTATAAACTCTCCATAAACTGTTGTTCCTACCTGATCAAATCGGAACATATCAGGGTAGTTGTTATACTCTTCAACTGGGTTTCCATAATTAGAGGCTTCCGTAATATACTTTTGAATAATGTCATATTCAGTGAAACGAACAACTACATTTTGCCCAGCTTTTATAGTATCTGCTGGATTCTCAGACCCTCTACTAACGATATTCATATAAATACCATCGGGTAATGTAACAAATTCATTTTCACCTGTTATTGTATCTTTCTCAAACTCTTCTAACGATATCGTTGTGTAATTATGCTCCTTAATAAAACTACGTATCGCTTTCTTTTCATCTTCTAGTCTTTCTGCATAAGTTTTGCTATTATCACAAGCAAAAAACAATATAAACGTTAACAAAGAACAAAAGAAAAGTAATCCTTTTTTCATATTTTTCATTGAATATAAATACTTCTATACAAATATATATTTTTTTATAAAATAGCTCTCTTAATCAATAGGTTGTTCTACTAATTTAACCTAAGGTTTGTAAAATTAACCCTTACATAGTAATGGTGCATAAGCTTTTAAAGCATCTTCAAAAGCTTGAATAGCTCCCTTCATCGTTCCTTTAAATTCTCCTCCTGATGCATTTAAGTGTCCTCCACCATTAAAATATTCAGCAGCCACCTTATTACATGGAAAGTCTCCTTGAGAACGAAGAGACACCTTTATTATATTTTGCTCATTATCTTCTACAAGAAAACAAGATAAGAAGATATCATCAATAGCTAATGGAATATTCACAAAACCTTCACTATCCCCTTTCACAAAATTAAACTCATCTTTCTCTTCCTCAGTAAGAGTGATTAGTGAAGCATGATGTGATGGAAATATCTTGATTTTACTCATTATATGCCCTTGCAACTTCATTCTACTAACTGAGTACGTATTAAAAACGGCTCTATAAATAGCATCTTTATCTATCCCTTTTTTAATTAAGTGATTGATAATTAGATATATTTCTTCATGATTTGAATTATAGGTGAAGTTTCCCGTGTCGGTCATCATACCTGTATAAATACCAATAGCTCCTTCTCGAGATATTTCACTATAATATCCCATAGCACAAATTAATCGAAAGACCAATTCTGAAGTGGATGAGATATGTGGATAAGACATAATAATACGGCAAAAATCCTCAGGATATGGATGATGATCTACCATTATTTTTCGAGCAGGTGTTTTTAATATAATATCCTGCATTTCACCGACACGACTAGGTGTATTAAAATCCAAACAACATAAAACATCAGCTTCATTTATCAACTGGTCACATCTGTCTTTTTCTTTATCATAAATCAATATCGTATCGCTTCCTGGCATCCACTTTAAGAAGTTAGGAAAATCATTAGGCATAATTACTGCAACGTCTTTATTCTGACAAGAAAAAAAATGATATAATCCCAAAGACGAACCAATAGCATCACCATCAGGAGAGATATGAGAGACTATTACTATTTTCTCACTTCGCTCAAACCATCGAACAAAATGATCTACTTTGGAAGGTTCTATTACTTTTCTAAGCATTCTATTTTTATACTTCTATTTTGAATAGACAAAAATACAAAAATCTTTAGATATCATAGACTAAAGCAACAGGAACCTTTTGTTAATAATGGTATACATTCTATGCTTTTCTCTTTGCTTTCCGTAATTATTTGTTCTTGTAAATAAGAAGACAAACTACTATCTAATATAATTAATGGAGAAGAAAACACAGCTAGAACATCACTTATAGAGCCTCTAAACCCCTTACTCAAGTAAATCATATTAACTCTTTTAGGTAACCTTACTTCAAGATTCCTACAATCTACATCAACAACAGCTATTTTATAATCATGAAACACCAATAATGGTTTTTTGTAAAAAAGAGTATTCGAATAACAGGAATCCGATAGACAAGCTGGGTGCAAATGGTGATGACTCCAATACTTCTTCATAGTCGAATAAAGACTTGTATATTCCACTGTATCATTAACCTGCAGCAAAAAGCTCTCACCTGTAGATTCTATACAATGTACTGCTGGACAATTCTTCACACTATAAAACTCAATGCTTGTTTTAAGTGTGGATTTATATTGATAATAAAAATGAACTACTAAAAAGATAATTAGACAACTTAAACAGCGTCTCATTGTGGTATAACTTGGATTATATAATAAATAAGCTACAGCAATAAGCACTAGAAAAAGAATCAGAACCTCTGCTTTACTAAGCCAAATATTATCTATTGATGAGTAAGGAATCTGTTCAATCCACCTCACCACAAAAGTTAAAATAGAAAGTAATTTATTTAATAGATATACTGTAGGAATACTAAGATATGGAATGTAGCAAATTAATAAGGAAACAAAACTGAGATAAACTATAATAGAAACTAAGGGTATAATTAATAGATTACCCAATAGAAAATAAAGAGGAAACGAAGAAAAGCAATAAAGAATTATAGGTAAAACCCCAATTTGTGCTACCAAAGATACAGAACATGTATCCCAAATGTATTTCCCCAATCTTGTTTTACAGACAATGAGTGGTTTGACGACAGGTAATAATATAAGTATAGAAGCTACAGCAATAAATGACAATTGAAACCCCACATCAAATAACCATAAAGGATTATATAGTAACATCAAAAAACACGCTATACATAAAGTTTGCTTAGAATCCCCCCCGTTAGTTATTATAGTTGACAGCGTGAATAAACTAAACATAAAGACAGCTCGTACAACTGAAGGAGAACCGCCTACAACAAAAGCGAACCCCCACAATATACAAACAATAATAAGCTTACCCAGACATTGAATTTTTGGTTTGTTACGTCCAATTTTCTTCAACACAAACATAAAAAACAAATAAATAAAACCAACATGCAACCCAGATAAAGCTAAAACATGGCTAACACCAGCCGAAGAAAAAGCACTCTTTAAATTACTAGTCAAATCGTCTTTATATCCTACAGTTAAAGCAGATATTATAGATAAAGCCTCATCATCTAATCCCCATGTTTCATATTGTTGAACCACCTTTTGTTGAGCATACAAACTTTTAAATCGAAGACTGTGCTTCGATGGGCTTGATAACACACTCCAATTATCTTTTGACACATAGCCACTACCAGAAAACCCTTTTAGTCTTAAAAAATTACCATAATCAAAAGATTCAAAATTTAAGTTTGATTGAGGTTGTTTTAATTGAGAAAAAATTAATATTTCATCATCACAATGTAATTTATAAACTGCCGAATCTTTCTCGAAAAATAACTTTACTATACTATTATGAGATGTAGGTTTTAAGCCAATACTATCTCCAACAGCCAATATTCTAGCATCAACACTCAATGATTTATCTGTTTCTAAAACAGAACTCACTAACTGTACTTTATAGACGCTAGAGGTTATAGGAAAAGTATAATTTGTTTTAGTTAATTCTTGTATAGACAGAAACAAACCAAAAATCAAAAAGAAAAAACAGCACAATAATCCATAAAACCATCGATACCTGAATGTTTTTATCGGATAGAAAAGTATTAAAAACACCAGAAAAAGAAGACACAACCATAGTGCTGAAGATGGATAGATTATCCATTCAGAAAAAAAGATCTTCTTACCAAAGTTTATTCCAATGATAAGCGATAGTGTTGGAAGAAGTAAGGGATATCGCTGTGTTATTGATACCCCCATTCCTACAGATTACTTAAAGATTCTTCATTTTGTTAATCATATCTGAAGGATTGGGTGCAGAAAATATAGCACTTCCAGCAACTAAGACATCAGCACCCGCATCTATTAGTTGAGCTCCTGTTTCAAGGTTTACTCCACCATCAACTTCAATTAATGCTTTTGAACCTGTCTCTTTTATCAATGCCTTAAGTTCTTTAACTCGATTTAGAGAGTTAGCTATAAAGTCTTGTCCGCCAAATCCAGGATTAACACTCATAATTAAAACTAAGTCAACCTCTGGTAAAATATCTTTTAATAAAGACACAGGAGTTGCAGGATTAATAGAAACACCTGGACTCATTCCTGCTTCACGTATTTGTTGAACTACACGATGCAAATGAATACAAGCTTCATAATGAACAGTCATATATTTTACCCCAATCTCCTGAACTTCTCTTATGAACTTCTCAGGCTGCACTATCATTAAATGAACATCTAAAGGCTTTTCACTATACTTCTTTATATGTTTCATTACAGGAAACCCAAAAGAAATATTTGGAACAAAAACACCATCCATAACATCAATATGGATCAAGTCACAAGCACTCTCATTTAACATTTTTATATCATCGGCTAAATACCCAAAATCAGCTGATAACACGGAAGGAGATATTAGTGGTTTCATATCTTTTTATTTATTTAGAATAGTAGTAAGATACTATTTTTTCTTATTAGTTAACATATAAAAATCATTCGTTATTTCATAGCCTCTAAGCAATTCATCAACTTTTAATCTTTTTTTACCTGGTAACTGTAATTCTTTTATAACTATAAATCCATCACGAACAGCAACCTGAATATACTCTTTACCATCTGTTTGAATAGTTCCAGTGTCTAAATTGTGTTTTTGAATAATTTTTTCACTAGCAAAAACTTTTACATCAATTGCTTTGTTTTCACTTGCTACAAACATCGGACTCCACGCAGAAGGATAAGGTGATAAACCTCGAATAAAGTTATAAATAGTCTCTACAGACTGAGTCCAATCGATTTTACAATTCTCTCTAAAAAGTTTAGGGGCATTTTTTAGTTCACCCTCAATAAGTTTCTCTTGAGGTATAGGTTGAATGTTATTATTTAACAGGGCATCAACCGTTTCAACCACTAATTCTCCTCCTAATTCCATTAACTTGTCATGAATAACGCCTACATTATCTGCTTCCTTAATGGCGACCTTTTTCTGAAGAATTATTTTTCCTGTGTCAATTTTATGATCTAAAAAGAAAGTAGTTACCCCAGTCTCTATTTCACCATTTATAACCGCCCAATGAATAGGAGCTGCTCCACGATATTGAGGCAATAAAGAAGCATGTAAATTGAAAGTACCTAAACGTGGCATATCCCATACTACCTCGGGTAACATTCTAAAAGCAACGACTATTTGCAAATCAGCATTCCAAGATTTTAATTGTGTTAAAAAATCCGGGTCTTGTAACTTAACAGGCTGCAATAGAGGGAGATTTTGACTAACCGCATATTCTTTAACTGCAGATGGGCGGACTTTTTGTCCTCTACCCGCTGGTCTATCAGGAGCAGTAATTACCCCTACTACGTTATAACCTCCTTCAACTAACCGTTTCAAGGAAGTTACCGCAAACTCTGGAGTTCCCATATACACTATTCTTAAATCTCTCTTATTCATAACATCTATATTTTAATCTTCTGAGAAGTGTACTAACACTCGTCGATACGAATTGAAAATCTTCGATTTAGACACAAAACCTATGTACCGATTTTCTTCATCTATTACGGGTAGATTCCAAGCTTTTGTATCATCAAATACATTCATGACCTTCTCCATACTATCTGAAATCTTAAGACAAGCAGGAACTTCTGTCATCAACCTTTCTACCGTAAATCGATGATACAATTCCTGTCTAAACATTATATTCCTAATATCATCTAATAAAACTACACCTAATAAGTGTTTTTTCTCATTCAATACTGGAAATATATTTCTATGTGATCTAGAAATAGCTCTTACTAACTCTCCCAAATCCATTTCAGGACGGACCGAAACGAAATCTGTCTCCACTACATTTTCCACCTTCATTAAGGTTAAGACAGCCTTGTCCTTATGATGCGTTATTAATTGACCTTTTTTAGCCAAACGCATAGAATAAATACTGTGTGGCTCAAAAACTAAAATAGTCAAATAGGAGCTCACAGATATAATCATCAAAGGCAAAAATAAATCATACCCTCCCGTTAATTCTGCAATTAAAAAAACACCTGTTAATGGAGCATGCATCACACCACTCATTATCCCAGCCATACCCATTAAAGCGAAGTTTTTTTCGGGCAAAGTCGGAATAAATGTAATATCATTCGACAGATGTGAAAAAATGAAACCCACAATACATCCTAGATAAAGTGATGGGGCAAATATACCACCACAACCTCCTCCCCCATTGGTTGCACTAGAGGCAAACACCTTAAATAGAACAATCAAAACAAGATAAGGAATTAATAATTGTCCATATCCATAGAAAAAAGAGTTGTTCATTACTGTTTCCCACTCTGCTTTTGTCGTTCCATTAAGTAACAAATCAATCGTATCATATCCTTCTCCATATAAAGGTGGAAACAAAAATATTAACATACTTAAAATAACAGCACCCAAAGCAAACTTTTGTAGTGGTTTAGTATATTTTCCAAAAACACCCTCAATCCAATTCATGGCTCGTGTAAAGTAGAGTGATACTAAGCCACAAACAATACCCAATAAAATAACATAAGGAATTCGATTTAACTCAAAGGGTTCATCTAAATGAAACTTAAATATAGCCTCTTGTCCAGTAACAACATAAGAAACAACAGCAGCTGTGACCGATGATATTAAAAGAGGCATTAAAGATGTCATTGTTAAGTCTAGTAACAAAACTTCCAATGTAAAAACCAAACCTGCTATTGGAGCCTTAAAAATCCCCGCCACAGCACCAGCTGCACCACAACCAATTAATAGCATCAAGTTTCGATGTTCCATGTTAAAACGTGACCCTAGATTAGAACCTATTGCAGAACCCGTTAAAACAATAGGAGACTCTGCTCCCACAGATCCTCCAAACCCAATAGTAATAGAACTTGCTATAATAGAAGACCACATATTATGTGGACGTATTTTTCCTTGCTTTCTAGAAAAAGCATATAGTATGCGAGTTACTCCATGACTAATATCATCTTTTACTATATTACGAACAAACCAACCTGATAAAAAGATACCAACTACAGGAAAGACAAGATATAGCCAGTTTGCACTTGTTATATTAAGATTATTAGTCAACAAATGCTGGATAATATGAATTAAATACTTAAGAATTAAAGCAGCACAAGCCGTAGAAAAGCCCACTAGAAAACTCAGTATTAACATGAACTGACTATCCTTAATATACGCTTCTCGCCAAATTAAAACTTGATCAAACCAACCGGTTTTTACTTTTTCCATTCTATATTCAACTTATTTATAAAGAGGTATTTTTTATTCTCTTAATACCTTTACTACTCCATTAGATTCTAATTTAATTATGCTCGAAGGAGTAGCACGAGAAATATCATTTTGTCGGTAGTTGACTATATAATCAACTTGATCCTTAATTTCACTACTTATTTCATCAAAAATTGAAGGTGAAGGTTCGCCACTGATATTTGCAGATGTAGATACAATTGCCTTTCTAAATCGAAAACACAATTGTTTTGAAAACTCTTCATTCGTAACACGTATTCCAACACTCCCATCGGAAGCGGTTAAATTATCAGCTAAGTTTCGTGCATTAGAGTAAATTATTGTCAAGGGTTTGGTTGTTAGCTCAACTAAATCCCAAGCAACCTCTGGAACATCTGGCACATAGAAATCTATTTTCACAGGGGAATCCACTAAAACCAACATAGCTTTTTGATCCATACGATGTTTAATATCGTATACTTTTTTAACAGCCTCTGCATTTGTTGCATCACAGCCTAAGCCCCAAATGGTATCGGTAGGATACAATATTACCCCACCTGCTTGCATAACTTCACAAGCTTTTTTAATATCCTCTATCATTTCTTATGGTAATTACTCGAAGATTAACATACAAAAATAGTATTTTTGCTCAAACTTTAAAAAGAAAGGCAAAACTTATGTTAGATATTAACTTTAATCACACACTAGATATCCAATTGCGTTTCAGTGATATCGACAAATTTGGACATGTTAATAATGCTGCCTATTTTACTTATTACGACTTGGGTAAAACAGAATATTTTAGCGAAGCCTATCCACAAGTAAACTGGAAAAAAGAAGGAATTGTTGTTGCCCACATTAATGTGGATTTTATTCAACCTATTTTTGCCTCTGATAGCATTGCAGTACAAACCGCAGTAACCGAAATTGGCGAAAAAAGTTTTCAACTTTATCAACAAGTCATAGACACTAAAACACAAGAAATAAAATGTGTTTGTCGATCTACCATGGTCGGTTTTGACTTAGAAAATCAACAATCTGTACCCCTAAGTGAAGATTGTAAAAAATCCCTTTGTGATTTTGAAGGAAGAGATTTACGAAGAAGAAAGAATGAAGAGTAGTTTTATCACTCTCTTTCTTTCACTTTTAACCCCCTTTTCTTAAATATTCCTTCTATCTCTCGTTGTTCCACATCTAGTGGTGGAATCACCTCTTTGAGTTTATATTCCAACCCTAATTCTTCCCATTTTAACGCTCCCAACTGATGAAATGGCAATACGTCAACTTGCTTAATATTCTGCTTTGTAGATAAATAATTAGCTAAAGCCTCAACATCATCTTTCTGATTAGTATAACCAGGGACTAATACATAACGAATCCATGTATCAATCTCCTTTTTTTCTAAATAGGCTAAAAAATCCAAAGTAGGTTTTAACTCTCTACTTGTTAGTTCTCTATATTTAACCTCGTCAAACTGTTTAATATCCAACAACACCAAGTCTGTCCAATTTAAGACATCTTTAACTTGCTCATTGAATAAGTAGCCAGAAGTATCAATCGCTGTATGAACACCTTTAGATTTACACAGTTTTAATAGCTCAAGAACAAAAGTAGGTTGCATCAAAGGCTCACCTCCCGATAAAGTTATACCACCCTTAACAAACCCCTTGACCTTTTCATACTCCCTGAAAACCTCTTGAGCTGTCATTTGGTATCTAGCATTAGACTTAATCCATGTATCAGGATTATGACAATACAAACAACGTAATGGACAACCCTGCAGAAAAACAATAAACCGAATACCAGGTCCATCTTTTGTCCCAAAAGTCTCAAAGGAATGAATATAACCCTTCATATAGCTTAAAAATAAAAAGCAGAGAATTTACACAAACTCTCTGCTTAATATACTCTTTTAATTATTAAAATGAAGTTGTAATCGTACGATTAATAACATCAAGCTGTTGTTCTTTCGTTAACTTCACAAAATTCACTGCATATCCAGAAACACGGATGGTTAATTGAGGATACTCTTCTGGATGCTCCATAGCATCAATTAAAAGCTCTCTATCAAAAACATTCACATTTAAATGATGTCCTTTTTCATTAAAGTAACCATCTAACAATCCTATTAAGTTATTCCTTTCCTCTTCTTTATTACCCCCTAATGTACTTGGAGTAATAGCAAACGTATAAGATATTCCATCATTTGCATGTTCAAAAGGTAATTTAGCTACAGAAGATAACGAAGCCACAGCCCCTTTTGTATCTCTTCCATGCATTGGATTTGCACCAGGTGCAAAAGGAGCTCCAGCTCTTCTTCCGTCAGGGGTATTTCCAGTTTTCTTACCATAAACAACATTTGAAGTTATAGTTAACACAGACTGTGTTGGTATTGCATTTTTGTACATTTTATAATTGCGAATTTTATTCATAAACTTCTCAATTACATCAATAGCAAATTGGTCTGTTAACTCATCGTTATTTCCAAAAGGAACATAATCCTTCTCGTTTATATAGTCTATAGCATCTCCTTCTTCATCTCTAACAATACGAACCTTACCATATTTTATAGCAGCTAAAGAATCGGCTATAATTGATAAGCCCGACACACCAAAAGCCTGAGTGCGAACTATATCTACATCATGAAGAGCCATTTCTAATGCTTCATAAGAATACTTATCATGCATATAATGTATAATATTTAAAGCCTTAACATAGGTTTCAGCTAACCAATCAAGCATTTTATCATACTTATTCCATACCTCATCAAACTCAAGATAGTCACCTTTAATTGGCTCTAGTTCTCCTTCAGGCACTACATATACCTTCGTATTCTCGTCTTTTCCTCCATTAATGGTATATAATAAAGCCTTAGGTAAGTTTGCTCTTGCTCCAAAGAACTGCATCTGCCCACCAATTCGCATAGGAGAAACACAACAAGCAATACCATAATCATCACCTAATTGCTCTCGCATTAAGTCATCATTCTCATATTGTAGAGAAGAAGTATCTATAGATACTTTTGCACAAAACTTTTTCCAGTTTTCAGGTAAGCTTTCACTCCATAGAATAGTTAAGTTAGGCTCTGGTGCTGGCCCTAAGTTATAGAGTGTATGTAACATTCTAAAACTATTTTTAGTAACTAAAGACTTTCCATTATTAGCCATCCCCCCTAGCGATTCTGTTACCCAAATTGGGTCTCCAGAAAATAACTCATCATATTCAGGAGTCCTCAAGAAACGCACAATCCGTAATTTCATTACAAAATGATCAATAAACTCTTGAGCCTCTTTTTCTGTGATTTTACCAGCTTGCAAATCTCTTTCTACATAAATATCTAAAAAGGTACTTACCCTACCTAAACTCATAGCTGCTCCATTCTGGTCTTTAATAGCACCCAAATAGCCAAAATAAGTCCATTGTATTGCTTCTTGAGCTGTAGTAGCCGGTTGTGATATATCGAATCCATACGACTGAGCCATCGTTTTCAATGCTCCCAATGCAGCAATTTGATCACTTAACTCCTCACGTAAACGAATTAAATCGTCTGTCATTTCTGTAGGATCACATTCCTTAAATCGTAATTTTCGTTCATTTATTAACCTATCAACACCATACAAAGCCACACGACGATAATCTCCAATGATTCGCCCTCTACCATAAGCATCCGGTAATCCTGTTAAAAGTCCGTTGCTTCTAGCTCTACGAATACTTGCTGTATATGCAGAAAAGACTCCATCGTTATGAGTTTTTCTATATTTAGTATAGAATTCATCGGTCACAGGGTCCAATTCATATCCATACTCTTTCAAACTCTGTTTCACCATACGCAATCCTCCATTAGGGAAAATAGCTCGTTTCAATGGCTTATCTGTTTGAACTCCTACAATCGTTTCAAGGTCTTTATTTATATAACCTGGACCATAAGTATCAATTTGCGAAGGTAAGCGAGTTTCAGCATCATAAATGCCTTTCTCTTGTTCCACTTTGAACATATTTTTTAACTTCCCCCACAACTCATTTGTCGCTTCAGTTGGACCTTCAAGAAATGATTCGTCGCCTGTATATTCCGTATAATTCTCAAGAATAAAACTATTTACATCGATTTGATCTTTCCACTTAGAGCCTTTAAATCCTTTATATGCCTCCATTTCAATAACTTATACCTTTTACTTATTAAACCTAAATAATATCTTTTTACTTTGAGAGTGCAAAGATACGACATATAGAGCTGATAATCGTCAATTAGAAGACATATAAATAAATATTTCCGTATCCGTTTTCAAATATTCAATGATTAATATTAACAAATAAAATTCAGGTGAAAACTTTAAACCTTTGACCTAAATCATAGTCTTATATATTATTGTAAGCAAACAGTTTTATTTCGCTTTCTTATTGCTTACTTTTACAGTGTAAGACTTTGAAATAATTAGAGCCTTTTGTTTCCGTCAACCTTTAAATTACTGGTCATAATTAAATTATCATGAAAAATACCTTACTAATTACACTCTGTTTATTATTTAGTACAACACTTATTGCCCAGGAACAATCAGCTACGACATCCCCTATTGAAGAGCTATTCATCAATAAAATATCATCTCAACTTGTAGAGCAAATTAAGGTCTATCCGCAAGAAAAGTTATATGTCCACACAGATAAGCCCCACTATATTTCAGGTGAAAAGATTTGGTTTCGTATTCATTTAGTAGATGCTGTATTCAACAAACAAGCTAATGCTAGTCGATATGCATATGTTGACTTAATTAATCCTCTTGGGGAAGTTGAAAACAGAGTTAAAATAAGACCTGATTCCACGGGTTTATTCTATGGACATCTCAGCTTAGAAGAGAATCTAATTGAAGGACAATACTCTATAAGAGCCTATACTGAGTTTATGAAAAATATTGGAGATGACTACTTATACAAACAAGCTGTTTATATTTCTAACCCTAAACTTTTAAAAATTGATGCAACCACAGAATTTACCTATAAAAATAATGAAGAAGTAAAGGCATCCATTAAAATTATAGATAACTCTAAAAAAGAAATTATCAAACCAGATAAAATCAACCTAGAGTTTAGTGATAAAAGAGTACGTGAGCTTCACCCAAGTGCTGATTTTATATCTTCCATTTCTTTTCGGTTTCCTCGAGAAGATAAATTCAGAACAGTGCTCCTTAATTTTGAAGTGAATGGTCTTAAATATAAAAAGTACATCGTTGTCCCATACCCTGAAGACGACTTTGATCTATCCTTTTTCCCAGAAGGCGGCCATTACTTAACAGGAACACCTATAAAAGTAGCCTTCAAAGCAATGAAACCCAATGGTCTTTCAGAACAGCTCACTGGAAAACTCATCAATAATGAAGGGACTGTATTGCAAGAGTTTAAAACAAACTCTTTTGGTATGGGAATATTTACTAGTTTTATAGAAGAGGGAAAAACCTATTATGTAGTAGGTACAAATGCTGATGGTGTAACCAAAAAATTCAATCTTCCTATAGAACAAACGGCACATTATAGCCTCAGTGCAAATTGGAGAAAAGACCAAATCTATCTTTCGGTAAATAAATCAGCATCATATCAAGAAAACGACTCCCTGTATTTATTAATTCACAGCAGAGGTATTCCACTATATAACATGCCATGGAATTCTAAAGTTAGTTTTCTACCAATCAATAGCAACACACTACCCTATGGTATTTCTAATATTATTCTTTATGATAAAGATAAAAACATTGTGAGTGAACGCTTACTCTTCAACTCAGATAATACACAACTAGCAAAAACCACATTAACAACCAATAAAAATCGTTTCGATCGGCGTGAAGAGGTTCGTGCTATAGCCCATATTACAACACAAGATGAGCAGCCTTTATCTGGAAATTTTTCCGTTTCTGTTATTGATAATAACGATATTAAATTAAACAATAGTAATAATATCGTCTCTTATCTTCTATTGTCTTCAGATTTAAAAGGTTACATTGAATCACCAGCAGCCTATCTCACCAAAGATGATAGAACTAATAAGCTAAACCTTGACTATCTTATGCTTACCCAAGGATGGAGAAGATATAATATGGAAAAGGTTATAAAGGGTGAATATGAAACCCCTACTATAGAACCTGAATTAAGTCAAACTCTATCGGGTAGAATTCAAGGAAAGCTCTTTAGCTCAGGAAAAAATGGACAAGTAAAATTGATTGGAATAAAAGATAACTTTGTTGACTTTCAACTTACTGAAGCTAATAATACAGGTTTTTTCACCTTCAAAGATTTTGAATTTCCTGATAGCACACTAATTGTTGTTGAGGCTTTAACTGGAAAAGGAAATGATAAGGTTATTCTTGATTTATTTCCCGATAAATTAGCACCCGAAATAGAAACTCTTCCTCCATTAAGAAAAAAAGAAGATCACGCTATCGACAATAGTTACATCAAAAAAGCAGATCAACAATATGTACTAGAACATGGTATGCGTTTAATCGACTTAGATGAACTAGTTGTAACAGCAAAGAAAAAAGAGGCTACACGTTCTCGCTATTATAGTCCAGTAACTGGAGGTGAAATTCTTGATGAGGAGTCATTTAAAAAGTTTGGCATTAACAACATGAGCTCCTTACTTATTCACTTAGGCATCTATGTTACGAATGGTAAACCACAAATTAGAAACCAGGATGCACAAATTATAATAGATGATATAGTTAGAGATTATGATGAGTTCGATTTAGACCTACTTGTTTTTGAAGATATTGAAAGTGCTTTTGTTATTAAAGATGGATTTGGTGTTGCTAATATGAAACCCTCAATTGTATTCACAATGAAAGAAGGACGTTTTATAAAGTCACCCCCTGCTGATAACATCAAAAATATTCAACCTTTAGGTTATCAACAAACTGTAGAGTTTTACTCTCCTCATTACGATAGCCACGAAGCCTATAAATCATCGACACCTGACTTAAGAACAACCATCTATTGGAAACCTGATGTTCGTATTGAAACCAAAGGAGACGCCTACTTCGATTTTTACACTGCAGATACACCAACTACCTATTCTATAATTATTGAAGGTGTAAGCGATGAAGGATTTATTATCTACAATGTTTCAGAACTAGTAAGAGACTGATAACTCAGCACCCATTTTATAAGATTCTTCACAAGAGGTCTTTTTTTATTTCTCTTGTGAAGAATCTTATCTTTATATCTATAAGGTAATTTCTTTATTCTATTGTTTTAGGAAAAGAAGACACTCTTAATCTTGCAGCTCCCATTGGAATAAGCTCTACCTCTTCCAGCTCACCTCTCTTAACATTATCAAAAGGTAACACACCACATAATCCCGTTTCATCAAGAGTCCAAGAAGGAACTTTTCGTGCTTTGGCTTTTATTTTAAAAGGTACTGTTTCGGGAGTAAAAGGAAAATTATTAGTCGGCCACTCTCTTTTTACTACATTGAAATCTTTAAATAAATCACCTTTTTTAAAAACTAAAGAGTAATTCCAAGAACTAGCTGGATAAATTTCCGTTGTAGGCCATTTTTGAGGATCTGCATTTTTCTGCCATTTTGAATCCCATATCGCAGTCTCTTTACTATCTTTCTCTATATAGTTTTCTTTTATATATAAAGAGTAAGTTAATGGGCCATAATTCACACTAACACTCTGCTGATTCACCTGCCACTCTCTTATTGAAAAACTCATAGGAAATAGAAGCTCAACTTCATCATTATTTTTCCACTCTCTTTCAATACAAGCATATTTACCAGGTACTATTTCGTCTGTTACACTCTTTCCATTTATATGTAGTTTTGCTCCAATAGCCCATGAAGGTATTCTAAAATAAAAGGGAAATTGAACAGGTTCGTTAGTCTCTATTGTAAAAACAACTTTCTCATCAAATGGATAATTTGTCGATTCATATAACTTAATTGGGACATTATTAGCTACTTTTATAGTACTACTACACTCACCATACAATGCAATAGCTACTCCATTATCGGATGTAGCTAACACTAAGTTTTCAATATAATAAGGCCAGCCTTGCGTATGATTATGCTGACAGCAACGACTACTAAAAGGATTCATAGATAAAAAAGGACCGCTATTATCTATTCCTGGATGATGATTTTCAGAATCACTCATTACATGATTCGGACTAGTTATGTAACGTAAAGCCTTAAAGTCTGGCATAACAGAAGCAGGGTAAGAATTAAAAGCTACGTCTTCACAATGCTCAGCCCAAAAAGGATCACCTGTTATACGAAACATAATTTCATCGGAGGCCATTTGCTCAACAAATCCACAGGTTTCAGTACCTTGTCGAGGATCGATATAACCTAAACGGGCATTCTCATCGGCTCCAAACATTCCCCCTGGTACTTGCCCAAAGGTTCTACGTATTAAATCGTGTACATTATACGAAGCTCGTAACATAGAAGAGTCTCCAGTTAATACATAATAAGTAGCTGGCTCTCTAAAGCTTTGAGCAATGTTTACATTATGCCAGTTAGGGAGTGTTGTAGATTGTGTCCAATCGGCTGTATTCCGATGTGTCTTTTCTGCTAATTCTAGTAGAAATTCATCTCCTGTTCTATTATATAACCATAAAACACTTAATAAGTTATCTCCTCCCCTACTGTTTTCCCAATAATCTTTTAAGAAGTTCTCATCTGGCACTTGTAATTGCCACTTAAAATAATTAGTCATTAAATCTAAAACACGATGATCTTCAGTAAATTCATAATACGACTGTAAACACCACAGCATAATCATATGAGCCCACAATTCTCTTTTTCCATTTCGTTCATTTATTGGACCAAAATAACCATCCTCTTGTTGACTTGCTAAAACAGACTCAATCCAAATTTTGGTTTCATCTATCATCGATTGATCATTTAGAGTATAGCCTATTACACTATATCCTTTTAACCAATAAGGAACTTCTTCCCAACCATGATCACCTCCTTTTTCTAACCAGGCATTATTCTCTTTTTCCAACCAAGCACTAATTTCACCTAAATGTCCTGTTAACCCATCTCGTTGCAGTTCCAAATACTTCTTCAACCACCCTCCAGGCTTAATACTACCACTAGGTAGCTTTATGAAACTAGAGTTTTGAAGAGGTGCTCTATTTTATAGTTTTTACTTTGATGGTTCATATTTGGTCTATCAACCACTGTTATTGTATAGTTTTTCTCTATACAACTCACAAGTAATAAGAAGAGAAGCAAAAATAATAAATGTATTTTTTTCATTGTCTTAATTTAATAATATTAGAATGTTTCAATATACTTATAATATGTTCATTATTACATTAAAAATGAGTCACTATACAACAATACATGTTCAATACGTTTTTTACTTAAAAACAACCTTAGAACAAAAGTTAAGTACTAAAATATTCCAGAAAACTTATAATTACCCCCCTAGAACGAGCAAAAGCATCTATTTAACTTGACCTAGTCATCCACCTCATATGACTAGGTCAAATGCCTCGCTTGCCCTAGTCATACGAGGCACTCGATAATTAAAAAAACAAAAGATGCATGCAGAATAAGAAAGGCTGAGACAATTCGATTTTGATTCTATTAATAACCTAAAATAAACAATAACATTCCATCTTTTTTTCGTAATTTTACAACAGGTTCTACTTTTCTAAGTAAACCTTCAGACTCGATAAAAAGAAAATAACATATATAATGAACTACAAATGGAATTATCAACCCTTAACAGAAGAACAAAAAAATGAAAGCATAGAATTAGCTAAAGAATTAAATATTCATCCCATCTTAGGACAATTATTACAGCAAAGAAATATCAAAACGAAAGAAGAGGTAGAACGTTTCTTTCAGCCAGACTTAAAAGAACTTCACGATCCTTTTCTTATGCAAGATATGGATATTGCTGTAGATCGATTAAATAAAGCTATTGGGTCAAAAGAACGCATACTGGTTTATGGTGATTATGACGTAGATGGTACAACAGCTGTAGCTTTAGTCTATAAATTCATTAGACAAATATACTCCAACATTACCTATTATATTCCAGATAGAGATGATGAAGGATATGGAGTTTCTAAACAAGGAATAGACTTTGCTTATGAAGATGGAGTTAGCTTAATTATTGTTCTTGACTGTGGCATTAAAGCTGTAAAGCAGATAGCTTATGCAAAGAAAAAGGGTATAGATTTTATAATCTGCGATCATCACGTACCCGATGAGGTTCTACCTCCCGCTGTGGCCATATTAAATCCTAAACGATTGGACAATACATATCCGTACACCCACCTATCGGGTTGTGGTGTGGGCTTCAAATTCATGCAAGGATTTGCTATAAATAATGGTATTAAATTTAGAAGGCTAAAACCGCTACTCGACTTAGTCGCTGTAAGTGTTGCTTCTGATATTGTACCTATCTGTGGCGAAAATAGGATATTAACATTCCACGGTTTAAAACAGCTCAATAGACATCCTTGTGTGGGATTAAAAGCAATTATTGATATTACTAGCTTAACAAAAAAAGACATTACAACCAGTGATATTATATTTAAAATTGGACCGCGGATAAATGCTTCTGGTCGCATGCAAAGTGGAAAAGAAGCGGTAGATTTATTGGTAGAAAATAATTATCAGCTGGCACGAGAAAAAGCAGAGCAAATTAACCAATACAATGAGGCTCGAAAAGATTTAGATAAAGGAGTTACTGAAGAAGCGAATAGAATTGTTGATGAGTATAAAGAGTTAGATAGTAAACGCTCTATTGTGTTATACAATGAATCGTGGCATAAAGGGGTTATTGGTATTGTTGCTTCTCGTTTAACTGAGGAGTACTATAGACCTGCTGTCGTATTAACACGAACAGAAAATTACGCTACAGGATCAGCTCGATCAGTTCCTGGATTTGATGTTTATAAAGCCATTGAACATTGTCGAGATTTACTAGATAGCTTCGGAGGACACACCTATGCAGCAGGGTTATCTATGCGAGTTGAAAATGTACCTATTTTTGCTAAACGATTTGAAAAATATGTAGCAGAAAACATCTTACCCGAACAGACTAACGCCGTTTTACAAATTGATGCTGAGCTAGAGTTCAAAGATATTACGAAGAAGTTTCTAAAAAACTTACAGCGCTTTGAGCCTTTTGGCCCAACCAATGAAAAACCCATATTCTCTACCCACCATGTTTACGACTATGGTACTAGTAAAGTAGTAGGCAGAAATCAAGCTCACATTAAGTTAGAACTCGTTGATAACAACTCCAATAGTATAATGAATGGAATTGCCTTTGGACAAAGCTCCCATGTGCGATATATAAAGACAAAACAAGCTTTTGATATCTGTTATACCATAGAAGAGAATATTTACAAAAAAGGCGAAATACAACTTCAAATAGAAGATATTAAACCACGAATCGATTCTTAATTCTTAATGCATTATGAATCTTTTTCTATCTATACTTAAAAAGTATTGGGGTTTTGATGAATTTCGTGAACTCCAAGAGGATATTATTAAAAGTGTCTATGAAGGAAAAGACACATTAGGATTAATGCCTACGGGAGGAGGTAAATCAATAACGTTCCAAGTTTCGGCTTTAGCTAAAGATGGAATTTGCCTAGTTATAACCCCTCTCATTGCTTTAATGAAAGATCAAGTTGAAAATCTTCGGGCAAGAGGAATAAAAGCGTTAGCTATTTATTCTGGAATGAATAGACATGAAATTATTTCTGCTTTGGAGAATTGTATTTATGGAAACTATAAGTTTTTATACATATCACCAGAACGTTTAGATACAGAGATTTTTCAAACCAAACTGCACTCAATGAATGTTAATTTAATAACAGTAGATGAAAGTCATTGTATATCCCAATGGGGATACGATTTTCGACCTGCTTACCTTAACATTGCGAATATAAGAACTCTTTTGCCTCATACTCCTATTTTAGCGCTGACTGCTACAGCTACTCCTGAAGTAGTTAAGGACATTCAAGAACGACTCTTATTCAAAAAAGAGAATGTTTTTAGAACAAGCTTTGAGCGAAAAAACTTGGCTTATGTAGTACGTAAAACTGAAGACAAACAAGGAGAACTTCTACATATACTTAACAATACTACAGGAAGCAGCATTGTTTATGTCCGAAGCAGAAGGCGAACTAGAGAGGTGTCTCAGTTATTAAATCAACATGGTTTTACAGCGACCTATTACCACGCAGGCATATCCAACATAAAAAAAGATGAGAGGCAACAACTATGGATGAATGATAGATACAGAATCATAGTTGCCACCAATGCTTTCGGTATGGGAATAGACAAACCAAATGTAAGGCAAGTAATTCATTTGGATTTACCCGACTCACCTGAAGCTTATTTTCAAGAAGCGGGTAGAGCGGGTAGAGATGGTAATAAAGCCTATGCTATTTTACTGTACGCAAAAACAGATAAAACGGCTTTACTCAAAAGGATACGAGATACATTTCCAGAAAAGGAATACATCAAAAGAGTCTATGAATCACTACAGTACTATTACCAAATGGCAATGGGTGATGGAAAAGGCTGTATTTATGAATTCAATTTAGAAGAGTTCTGTGTCAATTTTAAGTTCTTTCCTGTTCCTGTTGATAGTGCCTTACGTATTCTTACACAAGCTGGTTACATAGAGTATACTGATGAACAAGAGTCGAACTCACGTATTTTATTTCGTCTACGACGTAATCAACTCTATCAATTAAGAGAGCTAAGTAAAGAAGCTGAAGGAGTTATACAAGTTATTTTGCGATCCTACACAGGTGTTTTTACAGACTACGTCTATATACAAGAAGAAACGATAGCTAATAAAACAAATACCAATAGAGAAACAGTATATCACTTATTAATATATCTTTCAAAAAGAGGAATTATTCATTATATTCCTCGTAAAAAAACACCTTATATCATCTACACAAGAGAACGTATAGAAACCAATAATATCTTTATCCCTAGATCAGCATATGAAGACAGAAAAGAGGGGTATGAAGAACGAATCAACTCAATGATTTATTATGCCAGTACTGAGTCTATTTGCAGGAGTAGACTATTACTGAATTACTTTGGTGAACACAATAATAACACTTGTAAACAATGTGATGTTTGTTTAAACAACATAAAAGGAGAAGATCAAATAACAAATCAGCAGTTTACAATGACTAAGCAATCTATTCTTGATTTACTAGTAAAAAAATCATACCCACCTTATGAGTTAGCAAATGAACTACACCTTAAAAAAGAAGAGGTTTTACCAATCATCCGTTTCTTAATAGCAGAAAATGAAATACATTTCAAGGATGGAATGCTTCACTTACCTCATAAATAACACCACACAAAAAAAAGATCTTAAGTCATTACAATATAACAACTTAAGACCTTTTAGAATCTTCATTTAGAATAAACTATTTCAATTTATCCGCCAAGCTTTTTGGAAGATAAAAAGTATCATTTTTATCAATATATACAGTTACAGAGCCCAAATCAAACTTTTCTTTATTTAGGTAAGCTACCGATTTAAATGAAGGGACTGTCAGTGTTTTCTTTCCTTTTTTAACAATAAGTACAGGAAAATCAGGATTCTTTTTATCTATAATAAAATTCATACCCGAGAACACCTCTGTATGCTTAGCAAATACTTCTTCAGTTATCTCTGGTAATCTTGTATTCAACCCTAATGCGTCAGATAAGTAATGGTTAATTTCTATATTCGTATTCATCCCCATAGGAACATCTCCTTGTGGATGATAAGCAGCAAGTAAAACCTCTTCTCCTGTGTGACCACCCGTAGTGAATCCAAAATAGGTTCTTTTGTTCATAATTTCAACTAACTTAGCAATCATATTTTTCCCATCACTAACAGTCATATAATCATCGTGCTTGTAATTTTTAGACTCTAATAATGATTGTAGCTCTTCATCCGTAATATCAATAGAAGTATGTGTTTTAATAACTTCCTTAAAGTTTTCAGGAGATTCTTTCAGCAATACCTTTTCTAATCCTTCAGCTGTTTTTTTGTATTTTGAAACTGTACCAAAAAGCTTGTCTAAACTTGCTCTATCATAACCATTCAAATCACTTCGTCCAATGGTGAAACCACTATTACCATGATCAGAAAGTACAACAACCGTTGTATTGCCATCTTCTTTAGCAAAATCGATAGCAGACTTCACCGCCTTATCAAACTCTAAGAACTCTGTAATACAACCTACCGCATCATTAGCATGTGCAACCCAGTCTACTTTACTACCTTCAACCATTAAGAAGAATCCTCTTTCATTCTGTGAAAGTAAATCAATAGCCTTTTCTGTCATTTCTTGCAATGAAGGAATTTGGGTAGTATCACGATCTAAATTATAGGGCATAGCTCTTTCACACCATAATGACCAAACTTTACCCTCTTTATGATTTCTAAATGAAGAAATATCATCAGTATAATAGGATATATTTTTCTCATTGAAATGATTCTTCATATCATCCGTAACAAGACTCGTTCCACCTCCAAACATCACATCTAAGTTTTGATATGCCATTTGAGAACTTAACACATCATAACGACCTCTTTTATAATGATGAGCTGCACAATCGGCAGGAGTAGCATGTGGAAATTCAACAGTTACTACTAAGCCTGTAGCCTTATTTTTGACAATTCGTGCTGCCTCTAAAATAGTTGTCAATGGTTGATATGCCATTTCTGGATCAACCTTAACCAAATCATTTTCAGGATCAGCCGGTGGATAAATAGCTACATTACCTGTTTGCTGAGGCATTCCTGTCATATAACATGATGTAGTAGGAGCTGAATCACCAATCGGTGCATTTGAAGAATAAGTTTTTACCGTTCCACAAAAATAAGGGTCTAATGCTAAATTGTCTCCACCTAAATCATTGTATATTTTATACCAACGAGCAGCAGAAACCACACCTACTGATGTACCATCAGGTATCATCACAATAACATTCTTTGTAGGTCTAACACCCTTCCGATAAGGTTTACCGTTATAAGTCTGTGCTGTTATTCCGAATACAGACAATACTAAACTAAAAAATAACAAGGTTGTCTTTTTCATAACAATTAAAATTTAGACTGTTAGCCTTTATCAACAGCTAATATCAACTGGGCTAACCATTTTCATACTATTTACAAGTAGACAAGTTATCTACTTAATTACTCTATTTGTTTTGACTTATGTCTTTTAAAAGAATCTAAAGATACTAAAAAAACAGAGCCTCACTAATCAATTTTTATTAAAACTGAAATAATCTCAAGTTTTCTCATTATTCATAGAAACTTTATTTTATTCGATTCAAACATAGCCTATGAAAAGAATATATTTTTAGAGAAACCATTTGTTTGTTTTATTTATTGTCTATACATTTGCACATATTATAAGCAATAGATGAATTTATTTAGCTACACATATTATTACTTCTTTTTTTACTTTACAACTAAAAGTAGAGCGGGGTATGCTATGTAGCATTTTATAAAAAATAAAAACACAAACAATACATTAAGAATCCCGCTCCAAAAAGGTGCGGGATTCTTTTTTTACATCAATTTACAATGAAAAGAATAGCTATACAAGGTACTTATGGGTCCTATCATGATATTGCAGTGCACCTTCTTTTTGAAAAAGAACAAATAGACTTAATCTGCTGTAAAACATTTGAAGATATTTTTAATGTATTAAAAAATGAACCTCAAACACTAGGTCTATTAGCTATAGAAAACACCATAGCAGGTAGCCTTCTTTACAATAACGAACTAGTTAAACAAAGTGACACTCAAATTATAGGTGAACAAAAACTACGCATATCACACTGTTTTGCTTGTCTTCCTGAAGAAGACTGGAACGATTTAACTGAAGTAAATTCTCACCCTATAGCATTGATGCAATGTAGAGCTTTTTTAAATGAGCATCCTGAATTGAAAATAGTAGAAGGAGAAGATACCGCTATGAGTGCTAAAAAAATAAAAGAAAATAATCTTAAAGGACATGCAGCCATCTGCTCGGAGGAAGCTGCCAATCAATACAATATGAAAATACTTCAAAAAAGTATTGAAACCAATAAGCATAATTTTACCCGTTTTTTACTGGTAGCAAATGAACCTATTGTAAACACTTACAAAGCGAGTATCAAGCCCAATAAAACAAGTTTGGTTTTTACACTACCTCATGAGGAAGGAAGCTTATCTCAAGTATTATCTGTTTTTTCATTTTACCAGATGAATCTAACTAAAATTCAATCTTTACCCATTATCGGTAGAGAGTGGGAATATCAATTTTATATTGACGTTACGTATAGTAATTACGAACGGTACTTACAAGCACTAACTGCCATAAAGCCTTTAATAAGCCAACTTAAAATATTAGGAGAATATGCTAAACACTGAACACACTATAAATATACAACCAGCAAATAGGTTATCAACAATAAGCGAGTACTATTTCTCTAGAAAGTTAAAAGAGGTAGCTCAAATGAATCTTTCTGGGCAACCTGTTATCAATTTAGGAATAGGTAGCCCTGATAACCCTCCATCAGAAGAAGCTATAAATACACTCTGTGAATCAGCAAAAGAGAGTAACACGCATGGTTATCAACCTTATATAGGTATTCCTGAACTCAGAGAAAATTTTGCTTCATGGTATAAAGAATGGTATGGTGTACACTTAAATCCAAAAAATGAAATCCAACCTTTAATTGGATCTAAAGAAGGTATCTTACATATTACTTTGGCTTTTGTCAACCCAGGAGATAAAGTATTAGTTCCTGATCCAGGGTACCCTACATATACTTCATTAAGTAAATTATTAGGTGCTGAAGTTATTAAGTACAACTTATGTGAAGAAAACAACTGGTATCCTAACTTACAAGAGCTGGAACAAATGGATTTAGAAAAAGTGAAAATTATGTGGATAAATTACCCACATATGCCTACAGGAACTAGAGCCACAATAGATCTCTTTGAAAAATTAGTTTCCTTTGCAAAAAGGAAGAACATTATATTAATTAATGACAACCCTTATAGTTTTATATTAAACAAAGAACCCTTAAGTTTACTATCTATTAGAGGAGCTAAAGATTGTTGTATTGAATTAAACTCAATGAGTAAAAGTCATAACATGCCAGGATGGAGAGTCGGTATGTTAGCTACAAATTCAACTTTCATTGAATGGATACTTAAAGTCAAAAGTAATATTGACAGTGGAATGTTCCGCCCATTACAGTTAGCAGCAGCTAAAGCATTACAAGCAGAGGCTAGTTGGTACGAACTAAATAATAAACAATATAGAGAAAGAAGAATTATTGCTGAGGAAATAATGAATACATTACAATGTACTTATAACCCCAACCAAGTAGGTCTTTTTTTATGGGGAAAAATCCCATCACATTATCAAGAGGTTGAACAACTAACGGAACAAGTGCTACAGAATGCTAGAGTATTTATAACTCCTGGATTTATTTTTGGAAAAAATGGAGAACGATACATTAGAATCTCACTCTGTTGCCCACCCAATCAACTAAGTGAGGCATTACAACGCATAAAAAACACAATGAACAAAAAAAACATATAATATGGAACTAGAATCAATTTTACTACCTGGCATTTGTCCTGAACGACCTATTGTTATATCAGGACCTTGTAGTGCAGAAACAGAAGAACAAGTAATAAAAACAGCAAAAGAACTTGCCGACAAAAATATTAAAATATTTCGTGCTGGAATATGGAAACCAAGAACCAAACCAGGAGGTTTTGAAGGTATAGGCGTAGAGGGTCTACAATGGCTTAAGCGCGTGAAGAAAGAAACTGGTATGTATATTGCCATTGAAGTAGCCACAGCACAACATGTTTATGAAGCTCTTAAAGCGGATATAGACATTCTTTGGATTGGGGCTCGTACAACAGCTAATCCTTTTGCTGTTCAAGAAATTGCGGATGCATTAAAAGGGGTTAATATACCTGTATTCATAAAAAACCCAGTAAATCCAGATTTAGAACTTTGGATTGGTGCAATAGAACGAATCTATAATGTAGGTATAACTAAACTAGCAGCTATACATAGAGGTTTTAGTAGTTTTGACAAATCAATTTATAGAAATCTACCTAACTGGCATATTCCCATTGAATTACGTCGCCGTATTCCTAACCTACCTATTTTTAATGACCCAAGCCATATCGGTGGAAAAAGAGAATTAATAGCTTCTATTAGTCAACAAGCCATGGACTTAAACTTTGATGGACTTATTATTGAAAGTCACTGTTGTCCTGATGAAGCTTGGAGCGATGCAAAACAACAAGTTACACCACAGGTATTAGAATACATACTAAGCCTACTAGTCATTCGTGATGAAATTCAATCTACAGAAAATCTATCCGTACTTAGAAAACAAATTGATGATTGTGATAATGATTTAATACAAATTCTCTCAAAGCGTATGCGTGTCTGCCGTGAAATAGGTATTTATAAAAAAGAGCACAATATTACGGTATTACAATCGGGTAGATATAACGAAATTTTAGAGAAAAGAGCAGAACAAGGTGAAGTATGCAATATGGATTCTGACTTTATCAAGAATATATTCCAAGCTATTCATGAAGAATCTGTTCGCCAACAAATAGAAATTATTAATAAATAGATATTCTTATATTATAGACATCATTTCAATGAAAATATTAATTTTAGGAGCTGGAAAAATGGGTTCTTTTTTCCTTGACTTATTAAGCTTTCAACACGAAACAGCTATTTACGATCGTGACTCACAAAAACTACGATTTACTCATAACGCTTATCGATTTACATCATTAGATGAAATTGAAAAATTTCAACCTCAATTAGTTATAAATGCTGTTACACTCAAATATACAATAGAAGCTTTTGAAAATATTATGCCCATACTTCCTAAAGACTGTATATTAAGTGACATTGCATCCGTTAAAAATGGGTTAAAAAACTTCTATAAACAATGTAAATTTCCGTATGTTTCAACACATCCAATGTTTGGTCCTACTTTTGCAAAACTTAATAAATTAAGTAATGAAAGTGCTATTATCATTAGTGAAAGCAACCATCTTGGTAAAGTGTTTTTTAAAGATTTATATAGTAGCTTAAATCTGAATATTTTTGAGTACACTTTTGAAGAACATGATGTTACTGCTGCTTACTCCTTATCAATACCATTTGTTTCTACCCTTGTTTTTGCTTCTACAATGAAACACCAAGAAGCTCCAGGAACAACTTTTAAAAAACACATGGAGATTGCAAAAGGATTATTAAGCGAGGATGATTACCTATTACAAGAAATTCTTTTTAATTCTAAAACACCAGCTCAGGTAGAGAATATATTGGGAGAAATTCAAAAACTGCTTAACATCATTAAGAGTAAAGATGCCGATGGCATGCAGAACTTCTTAACGGATGTAAGAAGAAAAATCAAATAAAAAGCGCTAACACTCTTAGGTACTCTCACTGTTTTTATATAAAATAGAACTACCTTTACTTTAGACTTAATTTAGAATGATAGATAAAGCAACAATAGACCAAATAATGGATACAGCACAAATTTTAGATGTTGTATCAGAGTTTGTTACCCTACGACGTAGGGGAGCAAATTTTGTTGGATTATGTCCTTTTCATAATGAAAAGACGCCTTCATTCAGTGTTTCTCCTGCTAAAGGTATCTGTAAGTGTTTTGGCTGTGGAAAAGGGGGAAATGTGGTCCATTTCATTATGGAACATGAACAACTTAACTATTATGAGTCTTTACGATTTCTTGCAAAGAAATATAATATTGAAATAAAAGAACGCGAACTTAGCACAGAAGAGAAAGAAGCACAAAGTTTAAGAGAGAGCCTTTTCATTGTAAATGATTTTGCAAACAATCACTTTCAAAATACATTGGAAAATCATTTAGAAGGAAAATCCATTGGACAAGCTTATTTTAAACAAAGAGGTTTTAGACCCGATACAATCAAAAAGTTCCAATTAGGATATTCTCTTGAAGAATCTGATACTCTAGCTCAAGAAGCCATTAAAAATGGATTTAAACAAGAGTTTTTAATTAAAAATGGACTTTGTTATGAATCATATGGAAAACTAGTCGATCGATTCAGAGGTCGTGTTATTTTCCCTATTCACACGCTATCAGGAAAAGTAGTCGCTTTTGGTGGACGTATATTAAGTAGCAATTCAAAATTAGCTAAATACGTAAACTCACCTGAGTCAGAAATCTACCACAAAAGCAACGAGCTTTATGGCATTTATTTTGCCAAAAGAAGCATTGTAAAAGAGGATTGTTGCTTTTTAGTTGAAGGATATACAGATGTTATTTCCATGCATCAAGCAGGGGTGGAAAATGTAGTCTCCTCATCGGGAACAGCACTTACTCCTGGACAAATTCGATTAATCCATCGATTTACAGAAAATATAACGGTTCTATATGACGGAGACTCAGCAGGTATTGAAGCCTCTTTACGAGGTATAGATATGCTTTTAGAAGAAGGACTTAACGTTAAAGTTGTTCTATTACCTAATGGTGAAGACCCAGACTCATTTGCCCGTAAACACAATGCTACTGACTTTAGAACATTTATTACTGCTAATGAAGTTGACTTCATTCGATTTAAGACGCAATTACTTCTAAGTGAATCGGCAAACGACCCTATAAAACGTGCAGAACTTATTAGTAGTGTTGTAAAAAGCATTTCAGTTATTCCTGAGGCTATTGTTCGTTCTGTTTATATTAAGGAGAGTAGTAGATTGCTAAATATTGAAGAGCGTATTATCGCAGGTGAAATAGGCAAACTTAAAAAGAAAGAAGATCAACAATTACAATCAAGACAAAAAAGAGAAGAACAAAAAAAGGAAAAAGCTACTTCAACTCACGATTATCAATCTTATTTACCACAAGAAGGAAAAGAAAAACTACTATTCTACAAAATAGAACGCTTAATTATTCAAACTGTACTTCGTTATGGTGAAAAAATAATGTGTAAAGTTGAAGATAACAATGGAAACGAAGTTCCTCTTACTGTTATAGAGTTTATTATTAAAGACTTAAGCTACGACGATCTCTCTTTTCACAATCCCATACACAGACAAATCTTAGCAGAAGCAAGAGAACATTTAAAAGACGATAATTTCAAAGTAGACGACTACTTTTTAAAGCATTCAGATGTAGAGATTAGTCGTTTAGCAGCAGAATTACTTAGTGATAAATATCAACTTAGCAACTTGTACAAAGAAGATGAAACCATCATTCCTGACGAAGATAGACTCTATGAAATTGTACCCACTTTAATGGGAAACTTTAAAAATGAAATTGTAGATTCAGAAATAAAACACCTATTAAAAGAGCTTCAGAAACCAGAGGTATTTAATGATAATGAAACATGTAATCAAATGATGATTCGCTATCAAGAATTAAAAAACATTCAAGCAGGGATGGCTAAACGTTTGGGTGATCGTGTTATTCTTCCTTAAGAATACCCACTTAAACTAGTTCTAATATAAATACGGAAAATTAAAAATCATTCTTTTAAAAAGAAAGAGGTTCAAATTTCATCATTTCAAACCTCCACATTCTACTACAACTATTATTTATTAATCAACCCAAACTCATTATTCTTATCCTCGAATTAAATTCATGAATTCTGCACGTGTCTTCGACTGATTAAATACTCCAGTAAAATCTGAAGTCGTAGTGATTGAATTTTGTTTCTCAACTCCCCTCATTTGCATACACATATGTTTAGCTTCTATCACAACCATTACTCCTAATGGATCAAGAGCTTCTTGAATACACTCTTTTATTTGAAATGTCATTCTTTCTTGTACTTGTAAACGGTGCGAGAAAATATCTACAACACGGGCAATTTTACTTAATCCAGTAATATAATCCCTAGGTATGTAAGCAACATGTGCTTTTCCATAAAAAGGAAGCATATGGTGTTCACAAAGTGAAAAAAAATCAATGTCCTTGACTATAACCATTTGCTTATAGTCTTCATGAAACTTAGCAGAAAGTAAGACATCGCGAGGATTCATTCTATACCCTCTAGTTAAATTCCACATCGCACGAGAAACACGTTTTGGAGTTTTAATTAATCCCTCTCGTGATGGGTCCTCACCCAATAATTTTATAATTTCACAATAATGTTTTTCTAACTCTGCTAAGACCTCTGGGGGCATTTGATCGTAATTATCCGCCATTTTATGAATAATTGATTATAAAGGAATATTAATTTGTTCACGAACAATAGTAATCTCTTTGAAGGCTCCTGTTTCTTCTAATTGCCTCATCATTGCATCTGCTTCCTCTATGCTTCTAAAATCTCCAATACGACATAACCAACGAGGTGATACAAACAAGGTATATACAGGAAGTTCAGGAAATAACTCTTTTACTTTTTCACCAAAAGAAGTGGCCTCAGCTCGAGACTCTCGAGAATTTTTCCCTGCATAAATCTGCACCCTAAATCCAGGAACTTTAAGCATCTGATCTGTACTAGATATAACATCTAGGTTAACTCCAACCAACGCTTCTAAACGAGCATCTTGAACAATAACAATACGTCCTTGACCAGGAACACTCCGTTTTAAGCTTTCAACAATATTTTGATGATTTTGAGCAACTAAATTTCCAGATAAAAGAGCAACTAAGAATAAAAATATAAGTTTACGCATACTATGTATTTATAATACATTAT
>JAAYSY010000048.1 GCA_012518235.1 Bacteroidales bacterium | reverse complement strand
GAATGAAACGAATATTAATTATAGGAAGTACTGGACAAATAGGATCAGAGTTAAGTATTAAGCTCCGTTCTATTTATGGAAAAGACAATGTGATTTGTGGTTATTATAAGCCGCCTTATCCCAATGGCTTTTTTGATTGGGGACCCACAGTAGAAATTGATGCTACGAAAGTGGAACAAATTATAGAGCCAGTAAAAAAATATAAAATAGATACCATATTTAATCTTGCTGCTATTCTATCAGCTGTTGCTGAGGATAAGCCTAAGTTAGGATGGGATGTTGGTATGGGGGCTTTAATTAATTGTTTAAATGTAGCTAAAGAGTATAACTGTGCTGTTTTTACTCCTAGCTCTATTGGTTCTTTTGGTTTGAATACTCCAAAAGATAATACTCCTCAAGATACTATTCAAAGGCCACAAACCATTTATGGTATAACCAAAGTAGCAGGAGAATTATTAAGTGATTATTATTTTAATCGTTGGGGAGTAGATACTCGATCCATACGATTTCCTGGTTTAATATCTAATCTTACTCCTCCTGGAGGAGGTACCACGGATTATGCTGTCGATATTTTCTATAAAGCGGTAGCTGAAGAAAAATTCTATTGTCCTATAAAAAAGGGGACTTTTATGGATATGATGTATATGCCTGATGCATTATCTGCTATGATACAATTAATGGAGGCTGATGCTTCAAAGTTAGTCCATAGAAATTCTTTTAATGTTACGGCAATGAGTTTTGATCCTGAGATTATTTATGGAGCTATAAAAAAGCACTATCCTTCTTTTGAAATGGAATACAAGGTAGACCCATTAAGACAGTCTATTGCTGACTCTTGGCCTAATTCACTGGATGATTCTTGTGCCAGAGAAGAATGGGGTTGGCATCCTAAATTTGACTTAGAAGCTATGACTAAAGATATGATAGAGGTCTTGAAACGTAGAAAAATGGGTTAAACTTATTACTCATAGCGAAAACCAGACAGTTTGTTAATAAAAAAGAGGATGTGCCTTTTGACATATCCTCTTTTTTAATCTGCACGGGTGGAAAGGCTCGAACTCTCGACACCTGGTTTTGGAGACCAGTGCTCTACCAACTGAGCTACACCCGTAGCTTTTTGTTTAATTCGAAGGCAAAGATAGGCTTTTATTCTTTAAATCAAAGATTAAAGTCGTTTTATTCGTTTCGAATTCTTCTATTTCAACTTCTCACTCCATTCATCTTCTTTGAATCCTACTAAAATTGCTTGATTAGTAACTAGTAATGGGCGTTTAATTAACATCCCATTCTCTGAAAGTAGTTGGATTAGTTCTTCTCTGCTACGTTCATCAAATGTATCTTTTAAGTTCAACTCTCTATAAATTTTCCCGCTCGTATTGAAGAACCGTTTTAATGGAAGGTTACTTTTATTAATCCATACTGTTAATTCATCAGCCGAAGGAGGGTTTTTATCTATAGCTAGTTCAGTTATTTCAATTTGATTATCTGTAAGCCATTTTTTTGCTTTTTTACATGTTCCACAACGGGAATAACAAAACATTTTTGGTTT